>JAGGRX010000137.1 GCA_021159405.1 Candidatus Bipolaricaulota bacterium
ACGTACCCCGCGGGCGCAAGCTCGCCGCCCGGCTCGTCCAGCTGTAAAAAAGCTTGGCAAAAATCGCGGGAAGCGGGCGTGTTGCTAGGCCGTCCTCCATCCGCAGCCATTGTAAACCCTTCTCAAATAGGTTATAAAATTGTGGCACCGACCATTTCCGGAACACCACCTTCGGCGTAAAGCCAAATTAGGAGGCATTTAGTATGCAAATTAAGGCAGCTGTGCTTGTGGACGTCCAGAACCTGCAGGAGACGTTCGAAAGGCAGGGCATGGAGGTCCGCTACGACGCGCTCAAAGACTATTTGAAGGCGGAGTTCGAGCTTGACGAGCGAGAGGTGAAGTTCCTCGCCTTCGTCCCCCATCGTCGGGACGACGACCGCAGGATGCGGCTCATCGATGCCCTGTCTTTCATGGGGTTTCGGGTGATTACAAAGCCCGTACGCGAGCATCCCGACGGCGGCATGAAGGCCAATATGGACGTGGAGATCGTGCTGGAGGCGATCCATCTGGCCTCGGTAGTTAAGGAGATAGTACTGGTCACCGGCGATTCCGACTTCGTGCCCCTGGTAGACGACCTCAGCCGCAGGGGGGTACGGGTCACCGTTTTCGGCCCCGGCCGCGGCTCGACCTCGGTGGAGCTCATCCGCGCCTCTGACCACTTCAAGAACATAGACTCCCTGGCCGGCGTCGTCATCCCACGGTTCTCCCACGAGGAAGCCGAGGAGAAATCTTCCTAGAGGTCGCGCTTTGTCAGCACGCAAGGCTGACTTAGAATCACCTGGAAAGGAGGCAGCTTGGACATCACCGTCCCACCCTTGGGTGACGTGGAGGAGGTCACGCTGGTGCGGTGGCTGAAGGGCGTTGGGGAGGAGGTCGAGGCCGGGGAGGCGGTGGCCGAGGTGGAGGCGGACAAGGCGATCTTCGTGATCGAGGCCCCGACCGCCGGGCGTATCGGTGAATTGCTGGTCCCTGAGGGGGCGAAGGCGAAGCCAGGAGCCGCCATCGCACGTTTGGAGCCCGATTGAGGGAGATCGCACATGCGGCTTTGGGCCGGGCCCCATATGGTCCGGTGCTGGACCTGCAGCGGCGGCTTCATGCCCTCAGGCGAGCCGGACGGATACCGGATGTCCTGCTCTCTGTCGAACACGAGCCGGTGATCACGGCGGGCAGGCTCGCCAGCCCCGACCACATCCTCGCCGATCCCAAGCTGCTTGAACGGTTCAAGATAAAGGTATACCGGGTGGAACGGGGGGGAGATGTTACCTACCATGGCCCGGGGCAGTTGGTCCTGTATCCGATCCTGGACCTGCGCCAGCATGGCCGTGACCTCAGACGTTATGTGGCCTGCCTGGAAGAGGTGATGATCCGCACGGCCGGGCGCTTCGGCGTTGAGGCACATCGCCGTCCGGGGTTCCCCGGCGTCTGGCAAGGCATGAGGAAGCTTGGGTCGGTGGGGGTGCACGTACGGGGCTGGATCACCATGCACGGGCTGGCATTAAACGTCGACCTAAAACCCAACCTGTTCTCGCTGATTGTGCCCTGTGGCCTTCATGGGGTGGAGGTAGCCTCATTGGCCGAACTTGCCGGCCGTCCCATCCCCGTTGAGGAAGCCCGCAGGGTAGCCCTGGAGGCGTTCGCAGAGGTGTTCTCTGCCCGGATCGTCCCTCTGGACAAGGAGGCATTGTCCCGATGGATGGGATGAAACCCCGTTGGCTTAGGGTAGCCGTGGCGCCCCATGCCGGCTCCGCGGTGAGGGCGATGGAGGAACTGCTCGGCTCCTTGGGCCTTCACACCGTGTGTCAGTCGGCGCGGTGTCCCAACTTGCCCACTTGCTGGGCTGAGGGGACGGCCACGTTCATGCTGCTTGGTGAGGTGTGCACCCGGGCCTGCGGCTTTTGTGCAGTTCGCACCGGATGGCCAGGGGGTAAGGTGGACCCTGAGGAGCCGGCCCGGGTCGCTGAGGCCGTGCGCAGGCTGGGACTTCGGTACGTGGTCCTCACCTCGGTTGACCGCGACGACCTCAAGGACGGGGGGGCAGGGCAGTTTGCCGCCACCATAAGGACCATTCGGAAAGAAGTCCCCGGGGTCAAGGTGGAGGCCCTCATCCCAGACTTCTCCGGCCGCCGGGAAGCCCTGCGGGAGGTGGTGGCGGCCGGGCCACAGGTGGTGGGGCACAACCTGGAGACGGTGCGACGCCTTACCCCAAAGGTGCGGGATAGGCGAGCCGGCTATGACCTCTCCCTTTCCGTCCTCAAGACCTTGAAGGAACTCGCACCCGGTCTTATCACGAAATCCTCGCTCCTTTTGGGCTTGGGGGAGGAGCCGGCCGAGATCCAGCAGGCGATGCAAGACCTCCTTGCCGCCGAAGTCGACATTCTCGTCCTGGGCCAATACTTGCGCCCCACCCCGGCCCAGGTTCCGGTGGCGCGCTACCTATCCCCGGAGGAATTCGCCCGCTGGGAGGAGGAGGCCCGCGCCCTGGGATTCAAGGCCGTGGTGGCCGGCCCTTTGGTGCGGACTTCCTTCCGGGCTGCTCGGGTGTACGAGGAACTTAAGTGAGGGTTATCTTGGACATGGGATTCAGGGACCCCCGTGAGGGGCTTGCCCTGGACGAGGCCATCCTGCGGGCAGTGGGGGAAGGGGGGCAGCCCCCCACGCTCCGCATCTGGCGAAACGGCCGTTGCGTGGTGATCGGCAGGGGCCAGCGGCCAGAGGATGAGGTGGACCTTGTCCTGTGCCGAAGGTTCCGGATCCCCGTGGTCCAGCGTCCAAGCGGGGGCGGGGCGGTCTATCACCATCCCGGGAACCTGAACTTCTCGCTGTTTTTGCCCCTCACCGGCCCCTGGACCTCGGTACGGGCTTCCCAAGCCCGGCTTTCCGGGCTCCTGGCGCGGGAGCTCGGACGTCGTTGGGGGCTGCCTGCGGAAACCAAGGATGGTGGGGTGTACGTGCGAGGGCTCAAGGTGTCCGGCTCGGCCCAGCTCCGCCGCCGAGCCCTGCTCCACCACGGAACGCTGGTCCTTTGGCGCGATCGCATCCCAGTAGAGCAGCTGCTACTCGCCCTTCGTCCCGGGTATTCTCCGGCACAGGTGCCGTCAAGACCCGCCCCGGTGGGGGATCTCTCCTCCCTTCTTGGACGAAGGGTCACCCTGGAGGACGGCGTACGGGCGATCCTCTCCGCCTTTCGGCCGCTTGGACGTCCCTCCTTGGAGCGCCTTTCCCTCAGGGAATGGGCGCTGGCTTGCGCTGCCTTGGAAGGCTGATGGACCGTCCCCCCAGCCCCAGGGACCTGGAGGTGGTGGCCTGGCAGCTCGGTCGCCCCGCCCGGGGGGTGGTGGCCATCGCCAGAACTTGTCCCTATGGCTATCCTCAGGTGACCGTAAACCACCCACTCAGACGTGAAGGGGACTCGTTTGAAGTGTTCCCCACCCTGTTTTGGCTCACTTGTCCCTACCTCGTGGAGGAGGTGGCCCGCCTGGAGTCGGCCGGCTGGGTGAAGAGGCTGGAGGCCCGCCTCAGGGAAGACCCTGAGCTTGCCGCCCGCTATGTCCGTGCTCACGAGGCCTACCGCAAGGAGCGCCTGTCCCTTCTCTCACAAGAAGCCCGGGCCTTCCTGAAGCAGAAAAGGGCATGGACTTCCGTGGAGACCGGGGTGGCGGGCCTGCGAAACCTGCGGCGGGTGAAGTGCCTTCACGCCCAGCTCGCCCACTTCCTCGCCCGGGGGGACAACCCCATCGGGGCGTATGTCGCCGCTTTGTTACCTAAACTCTTCTGCCAGGACATACGGTGTCAGAAAGCAAAAGGGGCCGCCTGAGGCGGCCCCTTTTCTTACCGAGCTAGCCCGGTTTACGGGTCGGCCTTGACGGTGGGCGGATGGTTTACGTTCTGCACCCGGATCACCAGGGAATCGGTGGCGCACGCACCACATGGATCGGTGACCGTGACACAGACGTTCACCAGGACCTCATCGCAGCCGGCCACCTCCGGGGCGTAGAACACCGGGCACAGGGAATCCGCGCCGGAAAGCGAGCCGCTATCGGCCCACCACTTTACCTCAATGGGCTCCCCATCGGGATCCCCCGCCTTGGCCAGGATCATGATCTGGCCACCCTCCGGGACCGAAAGGTCCGGCCCGGCGTCCACCCACGGCGGCCGGTTCACGTTCTGGACATGCACCACCATGGTGTCGCGGGCTTCGGCGCCACAGGCATCCCGCACGATCAAGGTGAGCACCAGGTCTTCCCCTTCGCAGCGATCGGTAAGGGGGGCGGTGAACTTCGGCCTGAGGGCATGGGGGTCGTCGAACGAGCCCCTGCCACACTCCACCTTCCAAGTGTAGGTGAGGGCGTCCCCATCAGGATCAGAGGCCGAGCAGCAGAGCTGTATCGTTCCACCCTCGGGCACGCACATGTCCGGCCCGGCGTCCGCCGTAGGAGGATGATTGACGTTGCGTACGTGGATGACCAAGGTGTCCTCGGACTTGGCCCCGCAGGAGTCCACGGCGGTGACCTTGATCGTCACGTCGCGCCCCTCGCACTCCTTTACCCAAGGCGCGTAGTAGGTGGGGTTGAGGGAATGCTCATCGGAGAAGAAACCCTCCTCTGCCCACCAGGTGACCGTGACCGGATCACCGTCCGGGTCACACACGTCGGCGTGCAGCACGAGGGAGCTGCCCTCGTCGACCTCCTTGGTCGAGGTCGGCCCGCAGGGGGCAGGAGCCGCCGCAGGCGGGCAGGGTTCACAAACATGGCCCTCATCGTAAACGAAGTTGTGTCCGGGGCCGCCGTCCAGCCGATCGCATCCCGGACCTCCAAGGAGCTTGTCGTCGCCCTCACCGCCGAGGAGCACGTCATCGCCCGCCTCGCCCTCGAGGGCATCGCTACAGGCCTCGCCGAGGAGCGTGTCATCCCCGGGCCCGCCGAGCAACCGGTCGTCCCCTGGACCGCCCTCAAGGCGGTCATTTCCCTCTCCGCCCTGGAGCACATCGTTTCCCTCGCCGCCGACCAAGACGTCGTCGCCGCTAAGACCGATAAGGAGGTCATTCCCACCCAGGCCCAAGATAAGGTCGTTTTCGGGGGTGCCGATCAGCACGTCATCCCCTTGGGTCCCCCAGATCACATGATCCACGGGGTAACCCCGATAGGCCTCGGGCACCTTCGGCTGGGGCATGGCCACCTCCCTGAACAGGGCGGGGAGCTCCGTCGGGTCCTGAGTGAGCACGAACCGGCCACCGCAAGTGCGGGCCAAGTCCTTCAAGAGGACTGCCACCTCGGGGGTCACCCCGACGGCCACCACATCTAAAGTAGTGCCGTCGGCGCATATGTCCCGGGCCGCGGCAAGGGGATCGCCCCCACAGGTTTCCTCACCGTCCGTGAGCAAGACGAGCCTGGCCGGCTCGCCCGCCACCCCGGCGG
>JAGGRX010000015.1 GCA_021159405.1 Candidatus Bipolaricaulota bacterium
GCGGGTATAGCTCAATGGTAGAGCACTGGCCTTCCAAGCCAGTGACGCGGGTTCGATTCCCGCTACCCGCTCCAGATTGTGATGGGTGATGTGTAATGGGTGATGACTGAAATGTGGTCGTACTTCCACAAAGTTTCTCATCACGCATCACCGATCACTCATCACGAACAAGCGCCCGTAGCTCAGTTGGACCAGAGCAGCGGCCTTCTAAGCCGCAGGTCGGGGGTTCGAGTCCTCCCGGGCGCGCCAGGGGAGCGTAGCTCAAAGGCAGAGCACTGCGCTGTGGCCGCAGGGGTTGCGGGTTCGAGTCCCGTCGCTCCTCCCAAAACAGTGATGGGTGATGAGTGATCGGTGACGGGTTTTGTGAGCAGTTCCTCGTCACACATCACCGATCACGCATCACGGAAAGATGCGCCCGTAGCTCAATTGGAACAGAGCATCGGCCTTCGGAGCCGAGGGTTGGGGGTTCGAGTCCTCCCGGGCGCGCCAGCCCTTCCTGAAACCCTTCTCCCTTCCGGGTGTAAAGCAAGCGTGCACGGTACCAGCAGGTGCAGCTTGTTGTCGAGCTTTTTTCATTTCAGAAGGCCGTTTCGACCACTACCGCTCATCTGGCCATGGACAGCCGGGCCTCGGGCGTGCTATAGTAGCTAAATCCCCCTGACGGGGCAGCAGTAGGAGGTGCGTGTGGCAGGCAGAGTTGTCAGAGCGGTGCTGTTAGGCGTAGTCCTGGCGGTGGGGCTGCTTGTGCCGGCGTTCTCCCAAGTCGAGCACGAGCCATTCCTGCCAGACATCGTGGCCATGGCCCAGGCGGCGGCGCAAGCGGCGGCCCAGGCGGCGGCCCAGGCCCAGAGCATTGCCAGTCAAGCGGAGGAACTCCTAGAGGGATTTGACATCAGCTCGCTTCTTCAGGAAGCCCAAGACGCGGCGGCCGACGCCCAGGCAGCGTCCCAGGCCATCGCCCAGGCCGAGGCCAGCGTACAGGCACAGGTGCAGGCGCTGGCGACGGCCTGTAGCAAGGCGGTAGCGGATGCCCAGGCCTACGCGCAGGTGTGTGCTCAGGCAGCCGCCCGAGCGGCGGCAGCGGCCCAGGCGTTCGCCCAAGCCTGTGCGTCTGCCCAAGCCGACGCCCAAGCATCGGCCAGTGCCTGTGCCAGCGCCAGTGCCACGGCCAAGGCCAAGATAGAGGCGGTGCTGGAGGCGATCGCCAAGGCCAAGGCCACCGCCGAGGCCAGCGTCCAGGCCTGTGCCGCTGCTAAGGCGGATGTGGAGACATACGCCAAAGCGGTGGCGGAGGCCATCGCCAAAGCACAGGCCCAGGCTCGGGCTCAGGCAAGCGCTGCGTCCCAGGCCAAGGCCACTGCCGAGGCAGCGGCGGAGGCGGCAGCGAAGGCGGCGGCCCAGGCCTCCAGCTACGCCGAGGCCGTAGCCAGTGCTCGTTCCTACGCCCAGGCCCAGGCCCAGGCATCCACCACCGCCATCTCCGAGGCCCGGGACCAGGTGGAGCTGGTGAAGGAGACGGTGGAGACCTCGGTCCCCTGCGGCACGGTGGTGACGCAGGTGGGTGGGGTGGTAGAGGCCATCGCCGAAGCGGTGGCTAAGGCAAGCGCCACCGCTGAGGCGGCCGCGAAGGCCACCGCCCTGGCTGAGGCATCCGCTTCGGCTCGGGCACAGGCGGCGGCATCCGCGTCGGCCCGAGCGCAGGCTTCGGCCCAAGCAGCGGCCGCGGCCTATTCTCAGGCGTATGCGGCAGCTCAAGCTATCGCCCAGGCTCACGCCGAGGCCCAGGCGGAAGCCGAGGCAGCGGCCCAGGCCATCGCCCAGGCTTACGCCGAGGCCCAAGCCTATGCCCAGGCGATAGCTCAGGCTTATTCCAAGGCCCAAGCGGCGGCTCAGGCGGCGGCCCAGGCCATCGCCAGTGCCCAGGCGGACGCCCAGGCGCAGGCCACCGCCATCGCCAAGGCCTGTGCCCAGGCGAGCGCCGATGCCAAGGCGTATGCCGATGCAATAGCCCAGGCCAAGGCAAAGGCCGAAGCCCAAGCCCAGGCGGCAGCCCAGGCCTGCGCTCAAGCCCAGGCCAAGGCCCAGGCCATGGCTCGGGCGGTGGCCGAAGCCAAAGCCCAGGCGCAGTCGGCGGCGCAAGCTGCGGCCTCCGCCTATGCCAAGGCGAAGAACGCGGCCAGCTCCATCGCCGATGCCCTAGCTGCGGCGGTAGCCAAGGTGAAGGCCCAGGCCCAGGCGGCGGCGGAGGCAGCGGCCACCGCCCAAGCCGAGGCCCAAGCGTGCGCCTCTGCGGCAGCGCAAATCAGTGCCCAGGCCGAGGCGGAAGCGTCGGCCGCCGGCACCGGTGAGGCCTATGCCAGGGCTTATGCGGCGGCGGAGGCCATGGGGGCGGCCCAGGCCATCGCCCACGCCCAGGCAGCAGCCCAGGCGGCAGCTCAGGCCCAGGCGGCCGCGGAGGCAGCGGCAGCTGCCCTGGCCGAGGCCCGAGCCACGGTAGCCAGCGGGGTCGAAGCGGTGGCCGAGGCGGTGGCCGAGGCCCGGGCGGCGGCCCAGGCCTGTGCTTCCGCTCAGGCGCGGGCTGAGGCCGAAGTAGCAGCCGGCGTCCAGGCAATCGCCCAAGCCAACTCTCAAGCGGAGGCAGCGGCGCGGGCTTGCGCTGAGGCGGCAGTTAGCGCTCAAGCCCAGGCGGAAGCCCAGGCAAACGCGTTTGCCAAAGCCCAGGCAGAGGCCTTAGCAGCCGCGCACGCGGCGGCGTTGGCTCAGGCACAAGCCGAGGCCCAGGTGGCGGTGGGGGTTGAGGTAGCAGCAGAGGCGTTCGCCGATGCCGCCGCAGCGGCCTATGCAGCCGCAGGGGCTGAAGCATCCGCTGAGGCACGGGCTTACGCAGCAGCCAGGGCCCTGGCCGAGGCGCAGGCTTCGGCTTACGCCTCCGCCCAAGCCTGTGCGGTGGCGGCAGCTCAGGCCCAGGCAGCGGCCCAAGCCTGCGCTGAGGCCGAGGCACGGGCCAGCGTCCTGGCCGAGGCGTGCGCTTCCGCCCTGGCCCAAGCCCAAGCCATGGCCCAGGCAGCGGCCCAGGCGGCGGCCACCGCTTCCACCTCGGTGAAGGTGGTGCCCGATATCCGCACCTCCGTACAGTCGTTCATCGATCCGGATTGTCTGGCCCCCACCTGCGAGGAGTACATACCGGGGTATCGGCCCGGACCCACTGGCCCGACCGAGACCTGCCCCGAGCCACAGACCTTCAAGTGGGAGTTCGGTCAGGTGACCCCTGGCATGCGGGTCAGCCTTACCCGCCCCATGCCCCAGGAGCTGCTGCAAGCGCTGAGCGAGCTAGGGGTGGTGGCGGCAAGCCTCTCGTCCTCGAACCTGCCCGCTGGGCTTAACTTCGAGCTCCTGCTCCAGTTCGGCCAGGGGCGGCTTACCGGGCAGGTACCGAGCCAACCCGGCTTGTACCAGCTCATCTTCGACCTCACAGACTCCAAGCAGTGCGCGGTCGGACAGCTTTATGTCCTGATCAGCGTCGGACAGCCCACCACCGGTCCCAGCGGTCCACAGTGCCCGGAGGCCCTGGCCCTGAGGTGGGACTTCGGGGAGGTCAAGGGAGGCACGCTGCACTTCTTCACTCAGCGGCGGATGCCCTCGGAGCTCTTGTCACAGATCCGAGCAGCTGGAGCCCGGGAAGCCAAGCTCCTTTCCAGCGGGCTGCCGCAGGGAGTGGAGTTCAACCTGAACCTGGCCAATGGGGTGGGGGTATTGCAGGGGTACATGCCGCCCCAGCCGGCCACCTACGAGGTGATCTACGCCCTCTACGACTCCCAGGACTGTGAGGTCGTCCGCCTTACCGTCCAGCTCAGGGTGGGAGGCGGGGAGACCCAAGCCCAACCCCTGCAGGTGGCCATCCGCACGGCGGTGGACAAGGTGTGTGGAGATAAGTACTCGCACGCCGTGACCGTCTACTGGCAGGCCTCCGGCGGTACCCAGCCGTTGGCGGTGGGGCCCATCGGGATCCGCTATCCTGACGGGCATGTGGAATCGCGCATCGACCACTTCCCCGCCTCCGGGTCCATGACGTTCCAGGTGGACCTGCGCGAGGGTGGCACCGTGGTGGCGTTCGTACAGGTCCAGGACGCCCAGGGGCGAACCAGGACGGCTCAGCAAGAAGTGAAACTTGAGGCTTGCACCACTATCGGCATCTTGCCACCCATTCGGGTCTATCCCATCAACAAGGTAAACCTGGAGATCCGGGCCCATCACATCATCGCGGTCACGCCGGGGTACGAGGACATCGAGATCCCGGTGAGGCTATCGGGTGAGGAGGAGGCGCGCTACACCCCGTTCACCGTCAAGCGGGACTACGGAAGCGAGGTGGTCCTGCGTGTTCCCGCCCGGAGCGACGTGGCCGGTCCCTACGGGGTGTCCTTCGAGGGCTTCCAGGTCTGGATCGGCGACGCCGACCGGCCGGTAGAGTACCCGGGCTCCTACGACCGAAAGACCAACACCTACCTGCTCAGGCTCACCCTGAACGCCGACACCCGGGTGGTCGCAATCTACCGCGACATCGTGGGCTGAGCTAAGGGGATTGGACGGGGGGCGGCGTATGCCGCCCCCTTTCTCTTTTTCGGGGGTAGGGGCTAAAATAGGGGTGTGGCGCGAAGGTGGCGGAATTGGCAGACGCGCTGGCCTTAGGAGCCAGTGCCGCAAGGCGTGCGGGTTCGAATCCCGCCCTTCGCACCAGGCTTGAAGCGGGGGAGGTTCCCTCCGTATAATGCGGTTGCTAGCGGGAATAGCTCAGCTGGTAGAGCGCCACCTTGCCGAGGTGGAGGTCGCGGGTTCGAATCCCGTTTCCCGCTCTTTGGGGTGCCGGGGTGGCGGAACCGGTAGACGCAGGGGACTTAAAATCCTCTGAGCCATAGAGCTCGTGCGGGTTCGATCCCCGCCCCCGGCAGAACTTGAAAGATCCCCCGGAAGTCGTTAGATTTCGGGGAGTGCGTAGCGGGGTGGAGCAATTAGGAAGCTCGCCGGGCTCATAACCCGGAGGTTGCTGGTTCGAGTCCAGCCCCCGCAACCAGACGGTTGAGCAATTCACCAGTCGGGCAGTCTTGGGGAACCTTCCAAAGGGACGTATTGCTTTTTGGCGGAGTAGCTCAACCGGTGAGAGCGCGCGGCCCATAACCGCGAGGTTCAGGGTTCGACTCCCTGCTCCGCCACCAAGGAAGTGCAAAGTCGCAAGTTTCCATGTTCCAAGCGCTAACCCTGAGACTTGCGACTTGTAACTTTTTAGACTGCCTTCGTGGGGATGTAGCTCAGCTGGGAGAGCGCCGCGTTCGCAACGCGGAGGTCGGCGGTTCGAATCCGCTCATCTCCACCA
>JAGGRX010000088.1 GCA_021159405.1 Candidatus Bipolaricaulota bacterium
GCAGCTTGGGCGATGGTCCAGAACTTGTCTGGGTCCAGGGATGCTCCGCCCACCAGGGCCCCGTCGATGTCCGGCAGGGTCAAAAAGTCGCGGGCGTTCTCCGGCTTCACCGATCCTCCGTATTGGATGCGTACCGAGCTTCCGGCCTTTCCGAACTTTTCGGCCAGCCACCCTCGGATGGCCGCGGCCATCTCCTGGGCGTCTTCGGGCCTTGCGGGCACCCCGGTTCCGATGGCCCACACCGGCTCATATGCGATCACCAGCCGCTCGGGAGCGGTGAGGGAAACGTCGGCTAAAGCAGTGGAAAGCTGGCGCTCCACCACCTCCCATGCCCGACCGGCTTGCCTGTCCTCCAAAAGCTCCCCCACGCACAGGATGGGAACGAGGCCGGCTTCCATGGCAGCGCGTACCTTCCGCCCGATGAGCTCGTCGTCCTCCCCGAAGATGTGGCGCCTTTCGGAGTGGCCGCAGATCAGGTACCTGGCCCCCAGGTCCGCCACCTGCACCACCGACACCTCGCCGGTGAACGCCCCGGCCGGCTCCGGGTAGGCGTTCTGCGCCCCCCAGACTATTGGGCTTCCCTCCAGGTGTTTCTGAGCCAAGAAAAGCAGCGTAGCGGGCGGGAAGATCACCAGCTCCACCCCAGGCCGGCCCGGCACGAGCTCTAGCAGCCGCCGGAAGTAGTCCACCGCTTCCTTCGCCGTCTTGTGCATCTTCCAGTTCGCCGCGACGATCGGCACTCGCATCTTCATACCCCCTTCCTCGTTGACAAGCCCCATGCTAGATCCCTATCATGGTCACCGCAAGGAGGGGGTTATGGCCATAACAATCGGGCTTATCGTTTTGCTGGTGGTGCTGTTTTTGGCGAACGCGATCAAGATCGTCAGGGAGTATGAACGGGGCGTGATCTTCAGGCTTGGGCGGCTGGTGGGGGCCAAAGGTCCGGGGCTGTTCTTGATCATCCCGATTGTGGATAAGATGGTCAAGGTTGACCTCAGGACCATCACGTTGGACGTCCCCCCGCAGGAAGTGATCACCCGGGACAACGTGCCGGCGAGCGTGAACGCGGTGGTCTACTTCCGGGTGGTGGATCCCCAGGCGGCGGTGGTGGAGGTGCTCGACTTCATCGAGGCCACCCGGCAGATCTCCATGACCACGCTGCGGTCGGTTTTGGGCAGGGTGGAGTTGGACGAGCTCCTTTCCGAGCGTGAGAAACTCAACCGCGAGCTCCAGGCGATCATCGACGAGCACACCGACCCCTGGGGGATAAAGGTCATCACGGTGGAGATCAAGGATGTGAAGATCCCCACTGAGATGCAACGGGCGATCGCCCGGCAGGCGGAGGCCGAGCGCGAGCGCCGTTCCAAGATCATCAACGCAGAGGGGGAACTGCAGGCGGCGGAAAAGCTTCGCGAGGCGGCGGAGATCATGCAGCGCTCGCCCGGGGCCCTTCAGCTCAGGTACCTGCAGACGCTGGCCGAGATCTCCACCGAGAACGCGAGCACCGTGGTGTTTCCCGTGCCGATCGACTTCCTCACGGCCCTGCAGAAGCGCAACGAGGATTGAGGATCTGCGCGCTGGGAAGCGGCTCAGCGGGGAACGCCTTCCTGGTGGAGGCGCCCCGGGGATGGCTGCTGGTGGACGCGGGGCTCCCTTGGCGGGAGATCCGCCGCCGGGCAGCCCGGATCGGACTTCACCTGAACCCCCCCTCCACGGTCGTCATCACCCATGAGCACATCGATCACGTGCGTGGCCTTTCCACCCTGCTGCGCCGGGGAGCGAAGGTGTGGGCAAGCCCTGGCACTTTGCGGGCACTGGGGATCCCCGGGCACGCGCTAACCGGTGAGGAGGAGATCCTGGGGCTTTTCCTCCGCCCATTTCGGGTATCCCATGACGCCGCCCAGCCCCTTGGCTTCCGGTTCGAGCTCGATGGGGCTGCCTTCGGCCTGGCCACGGACCTGGGGCAAGTCACCCCGGAGGTGACCTCCGCCCTTTCCGGCTGCCGGTTCGTGGTCCTGGAGGCCAACCACGACCTGTCTCTCCTGCTTTCCGGGCCGTACCCTTGGCCCCTCAAGATGCGGATCCTCTCGCCCAAAGGGCATCTGGCCAACGATGAGACGGGTCGGGTGCTCGCCCGGCTCTCCCGGGACGGCCTTCGGGCTGCCCTCCTGGCTCATCTTTCTCAGGAGAACAACACCCCGCAACTGGCCTTGGAAACCGTGGCCCGGGCCCTGGACGGCTGGGACGGCCGCCTCTACCTTGCCTATCCGGATCGGCCGAGCGCCGTGATCTCCTTGTAAGGCCGAATCAACCCCTCTTTGGCCAGGTCCTCCACGATGTAGCGCACCGTGGGGCCAGCCGTGGATCCCCCCCAATAAGGATGGGTCTTGACCTCATCGTAGCCGACGATGATCACGTATTCCGGGTCGTTGTAGGGGAGGAAGGCGGCCATGAGCGAGGTGTAGTGCCCTTCCACATAGCCCTTGCCGGGCAGGGCCTTCTGCCCGGTCCCGGATTTCCCGGCGATGAGGAACCCTTCCACGTCCGCCCAGTGGCCAGTACCCCCGGGCAGCCTGACGGCGTCCCGCAAAAGGGCCCGCATGGTGGCACAGGCCTCCGGGGAGGCGACCGTGGCCACGGGCTCGGGCGGCCGCTTGGTGAGGTGTGGGCGTAGCAGGGTGCCGCCGTTTGCCAGGGCACAGAACGCTGCTCCCAGCTGGACCCCGGTCACCGCCACCCCCTGGCCGAAGGAGGCGACTGCCAGGTCGAGCTCGGTCCACTCCTCCGGGGGGCGCAGGATGCCCGCGGCCTCTCCAGGAAGCTCTATCCCAGTGGGCCTTCCAAAGCCCATCCTGGACAGGTACTCGTAGGTGCGCTCGATCCCCAAGCGCTTGGCCACCTGGATGAGCACGGTGTTCACGGACTTGACGATCGCGTAGCGGAAGGTGACGGTGCCGTAGGAGTGGTTTTCCGCGTTCCTGATCGGCACCCCCATGACGACGTATGGGGAATCCCCGGAGAAGGTGTCCTCCGGGGTGACCACCCCTTGATCCAGGGCAGCGAGGCCCACCAGCGCCTTGAACGTGGAGCCCGGCTCGAACGCATCGGTAACTGCCCAGGAGTGAAGGAGTCCGGGGTCGGGGGCTTGTGGATCGTAGCGGGGGGCCTGGGCCAGGGCGAGGATCGCCCCGGTCCGTGGGTCCATGATCAAGGCGAAGCCGCGGTCTGCCTTAAACCGTCTCACCCCCAAGGAGAGTTTCTGCTCGCAGATGCGCTGAAAATCGGCGTCCAAGGTGAGGTGTAAATCCTCCCCTGGGGCGCCCGGATCCTCGATCCACAGGTCGTACACCCTCCCATCCCGGCCCCGCAAAATGTGGTAGCGGCTGGGCTTTCCCTTAAGGGTCGCATCGCAAGCCAGCTCCAAGCCCTCCAGGCCCTCGCCATCCACCCCCACTACGCCCAGGATCTCCGGGGCCAGCCTCCCTTGGGGGTAGGCCCGCTTCCAAGTATCGAAGAACCTCCAAGCCCTCGCCATCCACCCCCACCACGCCCAGGATCTCCGGGGCCAGCCTCCCTTGAGGGTAGGCCCGCTTCCAGGTATCGAAGAAAAGAAGCCCCTCAATCCCGAGCTCGTCCGCCCGCTCCTTGATCCGGTCCCCCACCTCCCGGTCCACTTGCCGGGCGATCCACGTGAAATATGATTCCCGGTACACCTTGCGGACCGCCTCGTCTTCCGGAAGCCCCAGCTCTTCCTCCAAAAGCCTCACCAACAGCTCGGGCTTGGTCATGTGGTAGTTGTCCAGGGCGATGGAGTAGGCGGGCACGTCGCAGGCCAGGGGACGGCCTTTGCGGTCGTAGATCGTCCCCCGCCTTTGGGGGATCTCGATCACGTCCTCCTGCACCGCCTCGGCCAGGGCAGCCCAGTGTTCATGCTGGAAGACCTGTAGTTGGATCAGCCGTCCTATGATGGCGAGGACCCCCAGGCCAAGCAGGATGAACACCACCGCCGCACGCCTAATCGCCTGCTCCCTCGTCATCTTCCATGATCAGGTAGCCGGTGCGATCTTTTGTGAACGGCCCCATGCCGAGCGCCTTGGCCCGCTTTGCTATCGCCTCGGGCGAGTAGGCCTGCGATACCTCTGCCGAAAGCAGGGCCTGATCACGCGAGAGCTTCTCCAGGGAAAGGATGAGGCGGGCCCGCTCCGCCTTGAGCAGCGTGATCGTGGAGCCGAGCCACAGGTACAAAAATACGAGCCCGGCGACCAGGGCTCCGGCCCCGATCACAACGAGGGTCCGCGCCCAGGCCTTGGGAACGGCCCAGGGCCTGGCGATCGGCCGCAAAACGCCTTCAAGGCGGGCAGAGGACTTCATCCCCTTTACCCTATGCCCACCGGTACCGGCCAGGGAGGACAGCTGACCTAGGGCGGGGCGACCTCCGGCACCCGGGCCGCCCGGAGCTTGGCCGAACGTGCCCTGGGGTTCCTCTCCACCTCTTCAGGCCGCGGCCTTAAGGGTTTTTTGGTGAGGATCTCAAGGTTCCTTTGGGCTGCCTTCCCGCGGAACATGTTCTTCACGATGCGGTCCTCCAGGGAGTGGAATGAGAGGACGCAGACGACCCCGCCGGGGCGCAAGACCTCGATCGCCTGGGCCAAGCCCTCCTCCAGGGCGGAAAGCTCATCGTTCACGGCGATCCTGAGGGCTTGAAAGGTGCGGGTGGCAGGGTGGATGCGGTGGTACCCAGGGGGATAGCAGCGGGCCACGATCCGAGCGAGCTGCGTGGTCGAGCGGATGGGGGCTTTTTTTCGAGCTTGGACGATGGCCCGGGCGATCCTGCGGGCATATCTCTCCTCCCCGTACTCGCGGAGGAGTCGCGCAAGCTCCTCCTCCGGAAGGCGAGCTACAAGCTCGGCTGCGGTGAGAGGCTGGGTGGGGTCCATGCGCATGTCCAAAGGCCCCTCTTCCCGGAAGGAGAACCCCCGGGCCGGCCGGGCAAGCTGAAGGGAGCTTACCCCCAGATCAAACAGCACCCCGTCAACTCGCTTTACCCCTAGGTGAGAAAGGGTTTTCCTTAGGTTGCGGAAGTTGGCGCACACAAGGCGCGCCCTTTCCCCAAACCGGGAAAGCCGTCTGCGGGCAAGCTCCAGGGCCTCCGGATCCCTGTCCAGGCCGATCAGGCAGGCGCCCCGGGCGAGGATGGCCTCCGCATGCCCGCCCGTCCCCACGGTGGCATCCAGGATGAGCTTTTCCTCCTTTGGCTTTAGGAAGGAGAGCACCTCCCCCAGCATCACCGGCTCATGCCA
>JAGGRX010000056.1 GCA_021159405.1 Candidatus Bipolaricaulota bacterium
ATCCCAAGACCAAACGCGAACCCGGTCACCTTTTCCGGGTCGTAGCCCACCTCGGCCAAAACCAGCGGGTCCACCATCCCCGCCCCCATGATCTCAAGCCACTCCCCTCCGGGACGGCGGATGTGCACCTGGGCAGAGGGCTCGGTGAACGGGAAGTAGTCGGCCGAAAAACGCATCTCGTACCCCGGGCCGAAGAACCGCCGCACGAACTCCTCAACGATCCACTTCAGGTTGGCCATGGTAAGCCCCTCCTCCACCCACAGCAGCTCCACCTGATGGAACACCGGGGAGTGGGTGGCGTCCGGGGTGTCCCGGCGGTAACACCGCCCGGGACAGATGATGCGCACCGGGGGGCGACGGGACTTCATCACCCGGATCTGTACCGGGGAAGTGTGGGTCCTGAGAAGCCTCTCCTCATCGATGTAGAAAGAGTCCCACTCATCCCGGGCCGGATGATCCTCCGGGATGTTCAGGGCCTCGAAGTTGTAGTAGTCGGTCTCCACTTCAGGCCCGGTGGCGACGTCGAACCCCATGCGCATGAAGATGTCCTCGATTTCAAGTCTCACCTGGGTGAGGGGGTGGAGGTGCCCCAAAGGCCGCCACTTTCCGGGCAAGGTGAAGTCATACTGCTCGCTGGCCAGGCGCGCTTTCTTCGCTTCCAAGGCAAGCTGGGCTCCCCGGGTCTCGAGCTCCCGCGAGATCTCTTGTTTGAGGGAGTTCAGGATCCGGCCCGCTTCGGCCCGAACTTCCGGGGGAAACTCCTTCAGCGTGGACAGGAGCTGGGTAAGTTGCCCCCTCCTGCCCAGGAACTTGACCCGCACCGCCTCCAGCGCCTCGAGGCTTGTAACTTCATCCTTCTCCTTTTTCCAGGCCGCTCTGAGCTCCTGTGCCCTTTTTCTCAGCTCCTCCAAGGTCATGGCATGGATTATATGAGCACGGAAGGCGTTTTGACAACTGCGTTTCCCTTTCCTAGAATGGGCGGAAGTCAAGTAGAAAGGGGAGCGAATGGACTACAAGGCGAGGAGGGCAAAACTTCGACACCGGGTCAGTGAAGAGGGACTGGACGCGTTTGTCCTGATCAACGTTGAAGGGTCAGACCGACCGAATCTCCGTTATTTAACTGGTTTTACTGGTACATTTGGGATCCTTATCATAGGAGAGGATGAAATATTTGCCACCGACTCCCGCTACACGGAGCGGGCCGGTCGGGAGGTGCCGGACCTCCCTGTGGAGAAGGTCAAGGGAAAGTGGCTCGCCTGGCTTGCTGAGCGACTTAAGGCGTTGGGAGCAAGACGCGTGGCCATCGGGGCCCAGACGACGAGCGTTTACGTGTTCAAGGAACTGGAGCGCAGAGGGGTTGAGCTTGTGCCGATGGAAGGGTGGGTTGAATCCCTCCGGCGCGTAAAGGACCCCGAAGAGGTGGAAAGGATCGCCGCCGCCGCCCAGCTTACCGACCAGGGTTTGAGGTGGATACTGGGGAAGCTCCGCCCCGGGATGACCGAGCGGGAAGTCGCCCTGGAGCTGGAGATGTGGTACCGCAAGCACGGCGCCGATGATGTGGCATTCGACTTGATAGTCGCCTTTGGCGAGGACTCCTCCATGCCCCACCACATGCCGGGGGACCGGGAACTTGGGGAGGGGGAGCTGATCCTGCTTGACATCGGGGCCAAGGTGGACGGGTACTGCGCCGACCTTACCCGGGTGGTGGCCCTGGGACGGCCGACCCCGGAGGCCCGTGCGATCTATGAACTCGTGCTTGCGGCGAATCGGGCCGGGATAGAGGCACTTCAGGCCGGGGTCACCGGGGTGGAGGCGGACCGTGCCGCCCGGAAGGTGATCCAGGAGGCCGGCTACGGGGACCATTTCGGTCACGGCCTGGGCCACGGCGTGGGCCTGGAGGTCCATGAGGGGCCACGCCTTTCCCCCACCTCGGAGGACACCCTGGAGGCGGGGATGGTGGTCACCGTGGAGCCCGGGGTGTACCTTCCAGGGAGGTTTGGGGTGAGGATCGAGGATTTGGCGGTGGTGCGCCCCGACGGCTGCGAGATCCTGTCCTCGTTCCCCAAGGAGGAGCTGCTGGTACTGTAGCGGACCGGAGGGGTTTTCGGTATCCTCCCCTTCCCAAAACCTTTCCAAAAGGAGGTGAGAATGGATCTACGTAGGCTGGCTGGTGATGTACGCGTAAAGACATCGTATGCGTTCACTGAGCGGGACGGAGAGCGCATCTTGGCCGCGATTCTCTCGTCCGAGGACATCTGGCGAGTGATCGACCTTTCGGATGTCCCGATGATGGCCTTGTGTGAGGCCATCCGGGCCATGCGGGCCGCAGGCTGGGTGGAGTTCACCGAAAGCAGGATCAGGCTCACCGATCCCGGGCGAAAGCTCGTCCAGGAATTGGGAATCGCCCCTGCTCTGGAGCTCCGCTGTGGACGCTGCAGGGGGCGGGGCCTGGAGCTCGGGCCAGTGGCCAAGATTGCGGATAGATTCAAAGAGATCGCCAGGTCGCGCCCGGAGGCCATCCAAACTTACGACCAGGGCTACGTCACCGAGGAGAGCACGCTTTATCGGGTCGCCTTCATGTGGGCGCGGGGGGACCTGGCGGGCAAGGAGCTGCTCGTGTTGGGAGATGATGATCTGGTCTCGTTGGCCTGCGCCCTCACCGGTATCCCAAGGCGCGTGGTGATGCTGGACATCGATGAGCGCATCGTGCAGTTCGTCCGGGATGTAGCCCGGGCCGAGGGATTGGAAGTGGAGGCGTTGCAACACGATCTGAGGGAGCCGCTCCCGGAGGAGCTGCTTTCGGCGTTTGACACCTTCTTCTGCGATCCCACTGAATCGCTGCGGGGATTTTTGGCGTTTGCCGGCCGTGGCATCTCGGCCCTCCGGGGCCCTGGGAGCGCCGGCTACATGGGCCTCACCCGCCGGGAGGCCTCCCTTTCCAAATGGCGGGCCATCCAAAAGGAGCTCATCTCCTCCGGGGCGGCCATTACAGACATCCGGGACGACTTCCATGACTACGTGAACTGGCCCTACATCGAGACCATGCGGGCCTGGGGGCACCTTCCGGTGAAAAGGGTGCCGGGGCGGGACGAGCCCTGGTACCGTTCTGCCCTGATCCGCATCGAGCTTGTGGAGCCCCCCAGGGTGGAGAACGTGCGCCTCGAGGGCGACATCTTCACCGACCCCGAGGCCGCCACTACCTGAGGCCATGATCGCAAGCGGGGTCAAGCGGGCCGCCCTGGTGTCCGGGGCGGCGGAGGGGACAACCGAGCTCAACGCCTTTGACGGGGCGCTCCTTGCCGCCGGGATCGGGGACCTCAACCTGGTGCGGGTGACCAGCATCATGCCCCCTCACGTGGAGCTGGTGGAGACCCCACCCCAGCTCCCCAAGGGGGCGTTCGTGTTGGTGGTCTACAGCGCCCGCACCTCCTCAGTGCCCGGGGAGAACCTGGCGGCAGCGGTGGCGGTGGGCCGGGCCCCGGACGGGTTCGGGGTAGTGATGGAGGCCCAGGGAAAGGATCGGACGCAGGCGGAATGTGAAGCGCGAAAAAAGGTTGAAGAGGCGTTCCGCATGCGGGGTCTTGAGCTTTCCGAGGTTCGGGTGGCGGCCGCCGAGCACCGGGTGCGGCGGTGTGGGGGTGTGGTCGCCGCATGTCTTTTCTTCTAAAATTGCCCCTGTGAACAGGCCACTTTATCCGGGAGGTGGCACGGCCCTTTTGGGGAACTCCCCAGAGGGGCCGCTTGTGTGTGCCCCAAATTTCCCGGGGAAGGAGGTGAAAATGAAGGCAATCGGGAGGCAGCTCGTAGTCGAACTATGGGGGTGCGAGCGCAACCTCAACGAGCCGGAGGAGATCCGCAAGGCCCTGAAGGAGGCGGTCGATCGGGCAAAGGCCACCGGGCTGGACATCCAAGTTCATACGTTTAACCCCCATGGGGTGTCCGGGGTGGCCGTGATCGCCGAGTCCCACATCTCCATCCACACTTGGCCTGAGCTTTCGTACGTGGCGCTGGATGTGTTCACCTGTGGGGACAAGGCAATCCCTGAGGCCGCCGTGGAGGTGTTCCGGGAGCTCTTCCGGCCCCAGCGCGTGGAAGTGCTGGAGATAAAGAGGGGAATCCAGCTATGAGCGCCGGAGATAGATGCGGAGACTGGTTATGTGAGGAGCAAACCGAAGGCGTAGAGCTTCGCTTACGCGTTCGGCGCTGGCTCGTCCGTCGGAGGACCCCGTTCCAGGAGCTTGAGCTGGCCGAGACAGAGGAGCTCGGTCGGGTGCTCGCCCTGGATGGGAAGATCATGCTCTCCGAGCGGGACGAGCCTTTTTATCACGAGATGCTGGTGCACCCCGCTTTGCTCTCCCATCCCTCCCCCGAGCGCGTGCTGGTGGTGGGGGGAGGTGACGGGGGCACCCTGCGGGAGGTGCTGCGACACCCCAGCGTGAAACAGGCGGTTTTAGTAGAAATCGACCAGGCAGTTATCGAGGCCTCCCGAAAGCATCTCGCTTCCATACACCAGGGAGCATTCGATGATCCCAGGGCCAAGATCGTGATCGCCCCGGGCGAGGAGTTCATGGCCCGGCACCATGGGGCGTTTGACGTGATCTTGATCGATTCCACGGACCCCGTCGGTCCCGGGGAAGCGCTGTTCACCTCGGGGTTCTTCGCAGCGTGCCGCGAGGCCCTCCGGGAGGGGGGGCTCCTTGCCCTTCAGGCGGGCACCCCCTTCTACTGGCCCGAGGAGCTTGCCCAGGTAGTGGAACGCCTGAGACACAGCTTCCCCTATGTAGGGGTATACCTGGGACACGTGCCCACTTACCCGTCTGGGATGTGGTCCTATGTGCTCGCGGGACTGTTCGACTTCCGAAGGGCGGACTCCGAGCTTGAGGGAAGGTTTGCCGCGTGTGGCCTCTCCACCCGTTACTATACCCCCGCTTTGCATCGGGCCGCCTTCGTCCTCCCTCGGTTCGTGGAGGAGCTTTTGGGACTTTCCCCTAAGGCAGCCTCTAGATGAGCGTTCGTCCGCTTTTCTTCCTTTCGGCAGATTGTCCCTTCGAGAAGGCTGAGGTCGTCATCCTGGGGGTGCCCTTGGAGCGGACCGTCTCCTTCCGGGGC
>JAGGRX010000126.1 GCA_021159405.1 Candidatus Bipolaricaulota bacterium
CCCCCAGAAGCCTCCCCTCCCCAAGTTCTTCCACCAATCCACGAGCCAATTGCAGGAACCGCTGGGGATCGAGACGCTCCGGGAAGGGGACGGCCCCGCGGGCGCGGATCCTACCCGCCAGGTCCACCCGCGCCCCCAGAAGGCGGGTCCGCTCCACCTTAAGGCCGATGGCGGAGGCGTAGCTGGGGTTGAGGGCCAGCAAGGTAGGGCGCCTGCCCCCGTTGGACTCGGCCTTGCCCGCTTCCATCACCACCCCCTCTGAAAGCAGCTCCCGGATCAGCCGGGTGAGGACGGAAGGAGCGAGACCGGTGCGATGGGAGAGCTCGGTGCGGGAAAGGGGGCCTTGCTCGCGGAGCAGGTTGAGGACCAGGCCCCGGTTGTGGCGTCGCAGCAGGTTCTGATCACCCTTCGGCGCACGCACCACATTCCTTTCTTCTAGAAAGCAAGTTTCATTGTAGGCAGCGAAGGGGTGGGAGTCAAGCGGGGGATACTGGGAGGCTCCGAAGAACGGGAGGGGCCTATAATCCCTTTGACATGCACGTCCAGAGCCCATTCGATCTCTCCTTCGAGGAGCTGGAGGGACTTCTGCTTGGCTGGGGGGAGCCCTCCTACCGGGCCCGCCAGCTTTGGGCCTGGCTGTGGCGGCGGCTTGCCACGGACTATGCGGAGATGACCGACCTCCCGAAGGGGCTACGAGCGCGCCTCTCCCAGGAGCTGCCCCTCTCCCTCCCCCGGCCCGGGGCCCTCGAGCTCGACGCCGAGGAGGGGACGGAGAAGGTCCTCCTGCACCTCTCTGACGGGGAGGCCATCGAGGCGGTCCTGATGCGGGAGGGGGACCGGCGCACGGTGTGTGTGTCCACCCAAGTGGGTTGCCCGGTGGGGTGCGCCTTCTGTGCCACCGGCAGGATGGGCTACGTGCGGGACCTGACCCCCGGGGAGATCGCCGCCCAGGTGCTCCATTTCGCCCGCCGGCTGCAGGAGTCCGGGGAGCGGGTGACCCATGTGGTGGTCATGGGCATGGGGGAGCCGTTCCTCAACTACGCCGCCACCCTAAAGGCGATCCGGAACCTGAACCATCCCCAGGGGTTCGGGCTCGGAGCACGTAGGTTCACCGTCTCCACCGTTGGGGTGGTGCCGGGGATCCTGCAGCTGGCCGAAGCGAGGCTCCAGGTCAACCTGGCCATCTCCCTCCACGCCCCGGACGATGCCCTGCGGAGGGAGCTGGTGCCTTTGGGGAGGAAGTGGCCGGTGCGGGAGGTGCTTCAGGCGGCGGATGCCTACGTGGCGGCCACTGGCCGCCGGGTGACCTACGAGTACGTGCTCCTTTCCGGGGTGAACGATGGTCTGAAGGAGGCGCGGGCGCTGGCGAGGCTGCTCCGGGGGCGCCTGGCGCACGTGAACCTGATCCCGTTCAACCCGGCACCCGGCCTCCCCTTCAAGCGCCCTTCGGATAGGAGGGTGGAGGCGTTCAAACGGGAGCTACTCCGCCATGGAGTGGACGTCACCGTGCGCCGCTCCCGCGGGGTGAGGATCCAGGCCGGCTGTGGCCAGCTCCGCACCCGCCATCTCCCCCCGTAGCCACAACCCTTTAGAGGAGGCTACCCGCTCCCCTACTCTCCAGAAAGAACCCCTTGCGGTTCAGCGCGATAAACCAGTGATTGGCTCCCCGGGGAGGACTCGAACCTCCAACCCGCCGGTTAACAGCCGGCTGCTCTGCCAATTGAGCTACCGGGGATCCCGCTCAAATGTTACCCCTTCCACCGTTTACCTGTCAATCGTTCGCCAGGAAGTCGGCGGGCCATGGGGGGCCGGGGTATGCGGGACACAGGTCGGCTTCGGTGTTGCCGGAGATCTCGTTCCCGCCCCCAGAGATGGCGCCGGTGAAGGTGCGTTTGTAAACGGCAAGCTCGCACGACTTCGCCTCTATCAAGATCCCCCAGCGGTTTCCGGCGATCGTGCAGCCGGTCAGGGAGAGCTCGGCACCCGCACCCAGGCGGATCCCGGCCCCGGCGTTCCCCTGGATGGAGCACTCTTCCAGGTTAGCCGACCCCGTGGACATCAGGTACAGGGCGTCGCCCTGCACGTTCTCGATCCGGGAACCTCTGAGCGTAAGCTCGAACCCCTTTAAAGCCGCGGTTCGGATCGCCGGGCCTGCCCCGCCGCGGAATACACACCCTTCACCCTCAAACGTCGCCCTGGGCCCTAGGACCACCGCGGTGCCGCTGGGGGCGAAGGTGCAGTCACGGCATACCGCTCCGGCATGGGCGTCCAAAAAGAGGCTGGTTCCGTTACTGAAAAAGCCGGTATCGATGGCTAGGAGGGAACCTCCGTCGAGGTAGACCCCCCGGGAGAACCCGGAGATCGTACACCCGGCCAGGCAAACGTCCTCGGCCTTCTCGGCCCAGATCCCGGTCCCCCCTCGACGCAGTACGCAGCTGCGGAGCTCCACGGTGCCCGCCCCCTGCCAGATCCGGATCGGGGCCACGTAGCCCTCAAACACGCAGTCCTCAAGAGCGGCACTAGCCCCGGCGAGGAGATCGATGCCACCCTTCATCAAGTTCTCCCCCTCCCCTTCCCCGGAGAAGCGGACGCCGTTCATGGTCAGCCGTCCCGCTGCCACCAGGACCTCCCCTTGGCCGGAGAAGGGGACCTTCTCCACACGCACCTCCACCCCGCCGACCAAAGAGAGGAAGGCCTCTCCCGGCCCCAGGCCTTCAACTCCACGGAGGGTCAGGTCCTTGACCAAGGTCGCCCCCTCGGCCACCGGGGCGGCGAGCACCACCATGCCGCCGGGAAGCACCGCATCCACCGCCTCCTGGAGAGAGGAGAAGTCGGGCGAGGGATAGCGCGCCTCGAGGAGCTCTGCCCGGTGGAGGGGGCGACGCAGCCCTGGGTCCGCGTAACCAGCCAAATCCACCAAGTTGCCGCTGAAGATGTTGTCGGCCCCGGTAACCATCGCCCCCCGCCAAGCCCAGATGGCCAGCCTCTCGCACCCTTCCCAGGTGTTCTCTAAAAGTTCCACTTCGGCGTCCGGAGCCGCGATGAGGCCGAAGGTGCAGTCCTGGATCCGGGAGTCAGCGAGCTCCAACCGTCCTGAGGCCACCAGGAACCCCTGATAGAAGCCACGCACCGCACACCGGGACAGCTCCGCCACCTGTTCGCCTAATCCCAGGGATACCCCTACCGTACCCCGGATCCCGGCCTCTCCTCCCGAGAGCTCACACCCCTCAAGACGAAGCCTCGCGGAATCCTTTAGGAACACGGCGGCTGGATAGAGCTCCGGATCCGGAAACACTTCCAGCCCAGTCCCGGCCGGACCCCGGCTGGGCTCGACCTGAAAGGTACAGCTCGCCAGCTCCGCCATAGCCGAATCGCTTAGGAAAAGGCCGGCCCCAATCGTCGGACCAAACTCACACCCCTCGAGAGCGAGCTGGGCATTCCCTTGGCCGACCACATCCCAGTACGAGGCGGCCGCGGCCAGCTTACGGCAAGAGACCTCGGCCTCCTCGGTAGCCCATAGGCCTATGTCGGCCCGCTCGAGGGCCAGGTTCTCGAGGATCACGTGGGCACCGTTTACCAAGATGCAAATGCGGACGGTGAAAGATAGACGGGGGCTATGCGCCAACAGGCCGTATAGAGCCTCAAGGTCGATTTGGTCCTCGCTCGGGACGAACCCGCCCGCGAGGATCACTTCACCTTCTCCGCGCAGGGTGAGGTCCTTGTCGACAAACACGCCCCCTCCGTAGGTCCCTGGGGAGATCACGACCTCATCCCCGGGGCTCGCGGACTCGACCGCCGCCTGGATGGTGGGGTAATCCTGAGGCACCCGTAGAGTAGCCCCGATCGCCGCTCCGGTTATGAGGAGCAATGACGCCACCAGCACAACACTCCACCTCATTCCCAATCACCCGCCTTTAAAATACCACTGCCTGCTGCGCCGGAAAAGCCCCTCGGTTAAACTGGCGCCCCAAGCGGAATGTTGGTGCTCGCCTGGTCGGTGATATTCACCTTCATGAACCTCTTAGTCAGCCGGACGTCAGCCTGGGCGTTTGGGTTCGGCTTTTTTCTCATCTCAGGAGAACGGGGCGGCGATCCTGGCTTGGGCTCCTTTGAACTAGGTCCGCAGCCCTCTGTTCTCCCGGTTAAGCTCCCGATAGGATAGGTGCATAACAGTGACTAGCATAGCCGGGGCGAACGTAATCTGTATTACAACGTCGAAAAGCTTAGGGCGCTGGGGAACCCCATCAGGGGGCGGGCGTTGGCACTGCTTGTTGAGGCAAGGGAGCCAGTTTGCGTGCGTGAGCTCGCTGGCGCGCTAGGGCTCCCGGAGTACAAGGTCTCCCGGCACCTTGCGGCGCTGCGGCCATTCCTTGTGGCCGATCCAGAACGGTAGCGATCTCGTTCTTTAGCCAGTCCGAGGCGGCTCTTTCCCTGTTGGTGATGCTCAAGAAGATTCCGATCATGCTCTCCCTGATGTGGATTGCCAACTAGACCCGTCCCTGGTTTTCGCGGTACACTTCCCCGGCGAAGGAGGCAGCGTGAGCTTGAAACGGACGCTCCTTGGAATTTTGGCAGCCGGCCTTGCCTTTTCGGCGGGGGCGGCCGAGGTTGAGCTCCACTACTTCTGGTCCGCCACCTGCCCGGACTGCCAGATCATGTGGGAGTTCCTAAGGGGGCTTGAGGAGCAGTACCCGGAGCTTGAGATCGTTGACCACGAGGTCACGTTCGACCCGGAAGGCTGGCGCCTCATGGTCACATTGGCCCGGGAGTTCGGCCTGGAGGAGGTGACCACCCCTACCGTGATCGTGGGGAACCTGGCCATAAGCGGGATCGGCCGGGCGGTGGAGCTCAGGATCCAGGAAGAGGTGGAGCGATGTCTTGCGGAGGGTTGCCCCTCCCCCATGGCCCGCCTCTCAGAGAAACAGGCCTTCGGGCTCCCCCCGTTGGAGCTTCTGGCCCTGCTAGCCTTGGGGATCCTGATCGTCCTTTACCTTTCATGACCTGGTGAAGGTAGTATCCCGAGAAGTGTGTCCGGTCTTCTAATCAAGAACCTCTTGGAGAAGCTCATGCTGGAGGAACGGAAGCTCTACCTG
>JAGGRX010000018.1 GCA_021159405.1 Candidatus Bipolaricaulota bacterium
GAGTACGCGGACAGGATCGTCACCGTTTCCATCCGGCATCCGAAGAAGGGGTTGCAGGAGTACACTGGAATCCGTTTGCTCGACCTACTGGAGGTGGCCGAGGCCCGTATCCCCTGCAAGGTGGCCGTGGTGGCGGCCGATGGGTATCAGAAAACCTTCCTGTACGAGGACATCGAGGCCAACCCCGATATCCTCTTGGCGATCGAGCCCGTAAAGGGACAGGAGAGGCTGGATCTCAAGGTTCCCGGTTACCCGGGATGGTGGTGGGTCAAGGACGTGGTCAAGGTGATCGTGATCGGCGGGTGATGACTTCATGCCCTACGCCCGGTTTGCGTTTCCTGGAGGAGGCGTTGTGGGCCTCCTCCAGGTAGATTCTGAGGGGGCAATGTGATGAAGATCCTGATCTGTGGCAAAGGGGGTTGTGGCAAAAGCACGATCGCGGCCATGTTGGCCAAGCACCTGGCGGAAAGGGGCCACAAGGTCCTCGTGGTCGACGCGGACGAATCCAACGTCGGCCTCTACAGGATGCTCGGGCTCGGAAAGGTGAAGACCTTAGCGGAATACCTGGGCGGGAAAAGGGGCTTGAAAGACCGCATAAACGGTGGAGACCTCGCCTTACCCAAGGCCGTGGGAGAAATCCCGGCCGAGGTCCTCTCGTGGAAGGGAAATATCGCCGCTGTTAGCATCGGCAAGATCGAGGAGCCCGGGGAGGGCTGCGCCTGCCTCTACGGCCTTTTGGCCAGGGAATTCCTGAGGAACCTTGAGCTCAGGGAGGACGAGGTCGCCCTGGTGGACACCGAGGCCGGAATAGAGCACTTCGGAAGGGGATTGGACCTCGTGGTCGACCGCATCGTGAACGTGGCGGAGCCGAACCTGGAGTCGCTTCTGCTCTCCCGGAAGATCCAGGAGCTTTCAACGAAGGCCGGGATAAGAAGCGTCTTCGTCTTAAACAAGGCCATTGCCGGCATCCCGGAGGAAATCGAGCCCGAGCCGGATGTCGTGTTACCGTTCGACCAAGACCTCCTTCGGGGAAGCCTCGCGGGCAAGGAGGTAGAGCCGCTTCCGCAACTCAAAAGCCTTTGGGACCTTATCAGCCGTTAGGCTGATTCCCCAACTCGAGGATCCTCCTTGCCAGCCGGCGGGCATCGGCAAGTGCCACTTCATCCTCTTCTATCTCCCCTTTCTCGTAGGCGAAACCGCTTACGCCGCGATTTGCAGGGATCATCTCATGCTTGAGGAAGAAGGCGTTGATCGCCTCCAAGGCCGCTTCGATCCCATAGCGGCGACCCACCGCGATCGCCCCGCCGATCTTGTTCCGCAGCTTCCCCCGAAGACACCAGGTACGATCCATGAAGGCCTTCAAGGTGCTGGTCACGTTGTTGAAGAAGACCGGGGTGGCCAGGATCAACGCATCGGCCGCAAGTAGCTTGGGGTAAATCTCGCACATGTCGTCCTGAACACAACACTCGCCTTTCTCAACGCAGAGGCGACAGGCATAACAGGGCTCTATTTCCTTATCGCAGAGAAGGATCAGTTCCGTCTCTGCACCTCCCTTCTCGGCTTCCTCCAACGCTAGTCGCAGAAGATATTCGGTGTTCCCCCCTCTCCTTGGGCTGCCGCAGATGCCGATGATCTTCATGGCGCTCTGAATCCCCGCTGAAGGGTTAGACGAACTTCAACGCAGAAAACATGATCCGGCCCTTTGGCTTCACCGAGGTTAGGAGACATCACCGCCCTTTTCCTCCTTCCACTTCCTGACCGCCTCCGCTCCGCTTTTGAGCACGGCCGATGCCCTGACGAACCGCGCGAGCAAGATCGCCTGCAGCAGCTCCTCTTCTGAAGCTCCATGATCCCGCCCAGCGATGAGGTAGGACCGAACCATTTCCTCTTCCCCCAAGGCTGCACAGACTGCAAGACAGATGAGCACCTTTACCTTCTCCGGAAGGTCCCCATAATGCATGGCGTATTGTTTGTCCTCCTGGTGGCGGACGAAAACAGAGGGAAGTTCTGCAGCAAGGTATTCCAGGAAAGCCGGGATCTCAGACCGCTTCTTCTTCATCTGATTAAGCATAGATGCCGCTTTCTCCCTAATCTCCTCCGCCTTCATCTTCACCTCCCTTCTGGAAGTGCATAACCAAAACCGGCATTCACTTGTCCGTTTATCGCCGCCATGTCGGCGCAGGCGCCCTTGCCACCCAAGCTGATCCCCGGCATCGTTACTTTTTTCAATCCTGAAAGAGGTCACCCTTGAAAGCGTGGATCAAGGTTCTCGTCGCGGTTACCGCCCAAAGGGCAAACAGGAGGATGTACAAGGCAAACCCGATGTGGTCGATGAGCCCTATGCCCAACCGCTGGGCGATCAAGTGGGTAGCAGCCACATATGCCCCCAAAGGGAAGGTGAACGCCCACCACGACATGGCGTATGGAAGGCTCAAGCGCCGGATGTAGTGCAAGGTGAGGAGAATGGCCATGACCACCCACCACATCCCAAATCCCCAAAACAGAAAGCCGAACACTAGGAAAGGTTCCTGATCAGCGATGAAACAGCAGTGCGTCACGAGGTTAAGGAGGGCCACAGTGCCGGCACCGATCGGCCCCAGGTTTATCCACACGGTGGGGGCTAAAACGTTGGGAAGGGGCTTGTGGAGGAAGAAGCGGTACATGCAGATGGCAAGCAAGGCCAAATAGAGGAAGAAGCCAGCCCCCCAACCGAAATAGTTGGCGAAGATCACCCACTCGTTCGCTAGTCCCTCGAAGTGGCCGATGACGCGACTCCCAGCGATCGGGATGACGATCAGTCCCACCGGCGGGATGAACCACGCGGGGTTGACGTGATCGATGGTTACATGCTCGCCTTTGAACATGATGTAAGGGACGAGCAAGGCGAACATGATCGTGAGGGCGGTCCCCACGACCCAAAACCAAAGTCCTACAGAAAAGCAGTTCCCGATCACCATGAAGTCCGCCGCAAGAACGAGCATCCCTATCGAGAGCGTGGGATAGAAGTTGGAGACCACTGGATCGTTGAGGTCGCGTAGGGCACGGGCTCGGAAGAGGATCCAGCGCAAAAGCCAAGGCACAAGGAGGATCCCGAAAAGCGTCACGTTCAGGTAAAAGAGAGCTTGCGCAACATACCGTAAAAAGGGGAGATACTGGGCGTAAAAAAGGCTGGTCAACGCCAGGATCCCTGTTCCCATGACCGAAGCGAACCACGACGGCGCGAAATTCTTGATGAGGTTAGATCCTTTCATCGGGAAACCTGTTTCTCACAAGCAAGGGACTCGATACAGTGCAGGAGCCGAGGGATCTCGGGGCTCGCCAGGCGCCACATGATCCTCACCCCTTCCCGGCGGGATTCCACGAGGCCGGCCCGGGAGAGGATCGCCAGGTGCCGGGAGACCACGGAGGGATCGAGCTCCAAAAGGGGAACGAGCTCACAGCCGCACCGCTCTCCGCCCTCGAGGATCTTCAAGATCCTCACCCTGACCGGGCTCGCCAGTGCCTTGGCCACCTCTGATACACGGAGCTCATCCATCAGGCCTCCTTGCTTTGTTGTGCAACATCGCAAGAAGTTTAGTGCTGCCTACAACGCAAGTCAAGGGTTTCAGGGATGCTCGATCCGATCCCAGTCCACCGAAATCGCCCCTGACGAGCGCTTTAAGTGGCTTTCGACGCCACCGCCTCCGCCGCCTTGATCAGGGGATAGGCGGTCGGGGGCGCGGTGAGGAGAGGATGGGTGCCGATTTGAGCAGTCACGATTGAGTTTATGGTCATCCTGTTTTGGATGACCAGGCCGATGAGGTTGACGAGCTCTCCAGTGCTCGCCCCCCCTACAACCTCGCCCCCAAGGAGGACCCCGGACTCCTTGGCCACGATCAGCTTCACGAATTGCCGATGGGCTCCGGGCATGGAGCCGGGGTGCTTGTCCACCCCGCTGAAGCTTCCCACGACGATATCGAACCCTTCCTTTTTCGCCATGTTCTCGGTCAGCCCGGCTGCCCCAAAGCCGACCTCACCGATACATGTGGAAAAGATCCCTATGGTCCCTCCCATGGTCTTCACCGAGGAGAGCCTGTACAGGTTCATCCCGGCGATCCTGGCCTCGGCACAGGCGGTCGAGGCGAGCATCACCGCGCTCGGCCTGCGGGTGAGGAAGTCCCGCTTTTCCGCGCAATCCCCCACGGCGAAGATATCCGGATCCTCGGTCCTCATATACTCATCCACCCGGATGAACCCGAGCTCGTTGGTCTTGATCCCCGCCTCTTCCGCAAGAGAGGTATTGGGGCGGTAGCCCATACACAGGACGACGGCGTCCGCCGGGAGCGTCTCCCCGCTTTCAAGGAGCACCCCGGTCGCCCGCTCTTCCCCTACGATCTCCTTCACCCCAACCCCGGTCCGGAGTTCAATTCCCCGCTCCTTCAAAAGCCCTTCCACTTGAACGGCGACCTCCTCATCGAAGACGAGGCCCAAGATATGGGGGAGGATTTCGACGATGGTTACGTCCTTTCCCCGCTTGCGCAGCTCATCCGCAACCTCTACGCCGATGAACCCACCACCGACGATGACGATCCTCTCACAGGCCTTAAGGTATTCCAGCGCCTTGTCCAAGTACCCCTTGTCCTTGGGCACGGTGAACACACCCGGAAGGTCCGCCCCTTTTAGCCATCCGGGGACCTTAGGGACGGAGCCGAGCGCCAGCACGAGCTTTTCGAACTCGATTTCGCTGCCGCCCGCGGTCCTGCAGGATTTGCGCTCCCGGGAGATGGACACCACCTCGTCGACAACCAGCTCCACGCCCGCTTTAGTCAACGCCTCGTCGGGTATGACATCTTGAGAGCTTTCCTCTAGAGTACCGAATATATAGGGGATCCCGCAGGGGACGATGGCCTCCTTGGCCTTCCGCACAAGCAGGAATTTCTTCTCCGGATAGCAGCGCTTCCCCACGGTTGCGGCCACGATACCGGCCGGGCCTCCGCCGATCACCAACACGTCCGCTTTCGTCTTCGCCATGATCCCTCCTTAATGAGCTTATGCACGAATGGATACGCTAAGCTGGAGCCTTGCGCAAGGGG
>JAGGRX010000007.1 GCA_021159405.1 Candidatus Bipolaricaulota bacterium
GATCCCGGGGGAATCCACGATATAAGTGTCCTTAGGCCTGCGGCCGGTGGAATCCGGCGGGGTCCAGGTGGCCAGGGCCCCGGACTCACTCGCCAGCGCCTCCCGTCGAGCGAGCGCCTCCATGATCAGGGCCCGCCGGCTCGGGTTTTCCCTTACGTCAGGATGCCCTCCCAGTACGTTTTCCAGCTCACGCACAAATTCCAACTCTACCTCCTTATTCGATCCGGCGGAAGAGGGACCGAAGAAGCATCAGCACCGGGATGATCTCAAGTCTCCCCACCCACATGTTGAAGCAAAGGGTGAGCTTTGCCAAGGTGGCCATCTTAGGATGGGTGATCCCGCAGGAAAGCCCCACGTTCCCTTGGGCTGAGGCCACCTCGAAGATCACGTCCGAAAGTTTAAACGATGGGGGCACGGTGTGGAGGAGCACGAAGATCCCCACCACCAGGAACCCCAGCCACAGGAAGACGAGCAGGGCCGCCTCCTCAAGGCGACGGGAGGCGTCCTGCTCGGAAAGCACCGCATCCCCAAGGCGCATGGGCACGAGGGCGCTGGCCGGGGACACGATCTTGCGGAACCGCCAGCTCACCCCCCGCACGAGCAATACCAGGCGGATGACCTTGATCCCCCCGGCTGTGGACCCGGCCGCCCCCCCGATCACCATCCCCAAAGATAGAAGCAGCTTGGCCGCGTCCGTCCAACCGGATACATCCGCTGTGCCAAATCCCGTGCAGGTCATCGCCGACACATATTGAAACGCCGCCTTTCTGTAGGCTAGGCCCAGTGGGTAGGTGTGCAAGTTCTCCAGGCCCAAGAGGCCTACTCCAGCCAAGAGCAGAAGCAAAAGCCACCGGGTCTGGAGGTCCTTCCAGAAGGCGACAAGACCGCGCTGCATGGCCTGATAGTGCACTGCGAAGCTGACCGCCCCGGCGAACATGACCACCAAAAGCACGAGCTCAATGACGATAGAGTCATAATGGCCGATGGAGTCCGGCCACAGGGAAAACCCCCCGGTGGAGATCCCGGTCATGGCGTGGTTGATCGCCTCCCAAGGAGGCATCCCCGCTCCCCACAGGGCCACCGCCGAGGCAAACGTGTACAGGGCGAAGATCCACCACATGGTGCGCACGGTGGATACCACCGAGGGGTGGATCTTCTCGCCCCGGGCTTCCGCGAAATACAGGGATAAGGCCGACGTCCCCGGGCCGGCGATCAGGGTGAGCATGAGTACGATCACCCCCATGCCCCCTACCCACTCGGTGAACGACCGCCACCACTGGAGGACGTGGGGCAAGAGGTCTGGCCTGAGGGACATGGTGAGGCCAGTCCCGGTGAAGCCGGAAACCGACTCGAAGAAGGCGTTTGCCATGTCGGCATAGGGATAGAGCGTCCCCCCGCCCAAGCGCACGGAGATGAGATAAAACGGAAGCGCCCCCACGGTGGCTACCAAAAGCCACCCCAAAGCAGCGATGAGAAGGCCATGCTTGAGACGTGCCTCCCCGGCCCGCCTGAAGGGAAGATAAAGGGAAAGCCCCAGCCCGAAGGCGATCAAGGCGGTGAGGCCGAACGGCCACAGGGCATACCACTCCCTAAAGGCCGCCGCCACCGGCAGGGACAAGGCGGCCATGATCCCCACGGTGAGGACGACCAACCCCAAATCCCGCAGGACGATACGCAGATCTTGGGAGAGCATGGATTTAGCCGGTGAGCTGCTCGATCAGGGCGTTGGTTGCGTGCTCCTTGGAAAACACGGTGATCAGGTCCCCGGCCTCGATGGCCGTGGTCCCCGAGGGGATGATCGTCTCCCCGCCCCGCTCGATGGCAGCGATGAGGACGCCATTTGGCACGAGCCCTTGTTGACCGGCCTCCCGCAGCGTCCGCCCCACCAGCGGGGATTTCTCCGTGACCGCCGCCCGGAACACCTGTGCCCCCCCAGACAGGGTGACCAGGTCCTTGATCTTTGGGCGGTGCACCGCGTTGTACAGGTACTCGGCCACGATCACCTCGGGGTTTTCCATCACGTTGGCCCCGAGGCGTCTGAAAAGCTCGGCGTGCTCCCGGTTGTTGACCACCGACACAAGCGAGGGGATGCCCAAGTCCCCCCCGAGCACGATCACCATCAGGTTGGTGGCGTCGTCCGAGGTGGTGGCGATGAGCGCATCGGCCCGCTCCGCCCCTGCCTCCCGAAGCACGTCCATGGAGGCGGCGTCCGCGTTCAGGACAAGGGCGTCGAACTTGCGGGAGATGGCCTCGGCCTTATGAGGGTCCCGCTCGATCACCGCCACGTTGTGCCGGTCGCGCAGGGCGATCTCCACGAGAGCGCTTCCGATACCCCCGGCCCCGACCACGATCATGTACATGGCCCCGGATGGTACTCCCCTCCGAAAGGCGCGTCAAAACGGGTTTTGCGCAAGCTGGCCCCCCAAGCTACCATGGTCCCCATGCAGCGGCTGTCTCGTGCGGTAGGCCCAATTGGCTACGTGCTTTTGGTGTTCGCAGGAAGCATGATCCCCCCTAGTTTGGTCGCTGGCATCTACCGCGAGTGGCAGGAGCTTACGATCTTCCTCGGCCTGGGCGGGGCAGCCGCCCTGCTGGGAGCGATCGCGTCCCGCTTCAAACCGGACCGGGCGCTCGAGCCCGAGGAAGCGCTGGCCCTGACCGCCTTGGCTTACCTCCTGTTCTCCCTGCTCGGAGCCCTGCCCTTCCTTCCGGTCACCTCGTTCTTAGACGGCTGGTTCGAAGCCGCCTCCGGGATCACCACTACCGGCCTTTCCGTGCTCCGCCCGGAGGAACTCCCAAGATCACTGGTCCTGTTCCGCTCCCTTTATCAGTGGATTGGAGGGGCAGGGATCATCGTGATCTCCCTGGCCTTGCTCCTTCCCCCAGGGCGGACCGCCCTGGCCCTGTACACCGCCGAGCACGGGGGGAAAAACCTGGCCGGAAACGTGCGCCTCACCGCTCGCAGGGTGGGCCTCGTGTACCTCGCGCTCACTGCAGTGGGGTTTTTCATCTACTGGGCGTGTGGGATGCCGGTCTATGAGGCCGGGGTGCACATCCTGTCCACCGTCTCCACCGGGGGCTTTTCCGTGTACTCCGACTCCATCGGGCACTATGCCTCCCCGGCGATCGAAGGGGCGGTGGCGTTTTTCATGCTGTGCGGTGCGACCAGCTTCCCTCTGTTTTGGCTTCTCCGCCCAGGAAGGTTCTCCACCTTGGTTAAGGAAAGGCAGCTTTGGGCACTGGTTGTCATATCGCTCATCCTCGGAGGCCTGAGCGGGGCGGCCATGGGAACGGCCGGTGGGGGCCTGTTTCAGGGGATCTCGGCCCTGACCACGACCGGTTTTTCCTCAGTCCCCACCGGGGAGCTTCCGGCCGCGGCCCGCTGGGTCCTCCTCATCGGGATGCTCATCGGGGGCTGCGGTGGCTCTACGGCCGGGGGGATCAAGCTGTTCCGGCTTCTGGCACTCTTTGCCCTTGCCCGCTGGCTTTACGCTCGGGCCCGCCTCCCCACGGAGGCGGAGGTGCCGCTGCGTTTTTTGGGGGAACACTTCAAGGCTGAGGAGGTCATGCGCATGGCGGCCTATGTGGGGATATACCTGACCGTCTTGGCGGCCGCAACCACGGCGCTTGTATACTGGGGTTACGGGGTGGAACAGGCATTATTTGAGGTGGCCTCCGCCCAAGGAACGGTGGGGCTCTCTTTGGGGGGGACCGAGGCGACGGCCCCAGTGGGGGTGAAGTTGATCCTGATCGCCCTCATGTGGATGGGGAGGCTGGAGATCTTGCCGGTTGTGTTGCTTTTGAGGAAGGTGGCGAAGCGGGCATGAAGATCATCGTGGTGGGCCTTGGACCTTTGGGAAGGCGCCTTGCAGACGAGCTTTCCGGAAAAAAGGGGGTAGAGCTTGTGCTCCTTGACCGGGACGAGGCGACCTGCAAGGCCGCTGCGGAGCGGTACGACGCCCTGGTGCTTCAGGGGGATGGGACGAGTCCTGAGCTCCTTTCCAAGGCAGGGGCCCAGGAGGCCGAGGCCCTGATTGCGGCCACGGGCTCGGACGCGCTGAACACGGTGGTTGGGCTTCTGGCCAAGCAGGCCGGAACCAAAGAAGTGGTGGTGGTGCTGAACGACCTCGCCCTGCGCACCGCCTGCCAGGCCATCGGGGTGGACAAGGTGGTGTCCCCCGTGCTTGCGGCGGCAAGCGAGATCAAAGGCTATGTGCTCGGGGAGCGGGTCCTGGATTTCTCGGTAGCGGTGAGCAGCGGCGCCCGGGTGGCCGAGCTTTCCCCCGGCCCCCTTTCCGGAAAGAAGTTGGGTGAAATCCCCCTCCCCAAGGGCGTCACCATCCCGGTCATCCTCAGGGAGGGGAAGGCGACCGTCCCCGAGCCGGGAATCACTCTTAGACAGGAGGACGTGCTGGTGGTGGTGGCGGAGGATGACCGGCGCCTGGAGGCCGCCCGTGCCCTGTTTGCCCCCTCGTCCGGCCCTGAGGGCTAACTTGGATGATGCGCCCTGAGGAGATCGCAAGGCGGTGTGAGGAGATCCTGCGTAGGCTCCCGCCCCACGTGACCCTACTTGCGGCGGTCAAGGGGCGGAGCCCAGAGGAGATCCGGGCGGCCATCCGGGCAGGGATCCGACACGTGGGCGAGAACTACGTGCAAGAGGCGGAGAGGAAACGCCCCCTTGTGCCCGAGCCCGCCAGCTGGCACATGATCGGGCGCCTGCAGCGGAACAAGGCCCGCCGGGCCCTTCAGGTGTTCGACTGGCTTGAGACCCTGGATTCCCTTCCTCTGGCCCAGCGCCTGGAAAGGCTTTTGTCACAGCAGGACAAAAAACTTCCGGTGCTGGTCCAAGTGAACATCGGTCGGGAACCCCAAAAGGCGGGGGTGCCCCCGGAGGATGTCCCCGAGTTCGTGCGTGAGGTGGCGTCTCTATCTCACCTTGAGGTGCGGGGGCTCATGGCCATCCCCCCCATCCCCCAGCGCCCCGAGG
>JAGGRX010000116.1 GCA_021159405.1 Candidatus Bipolaricaulota bacterium
GTGACCACCACCTCGGTTAGTTCTGCATAAGGAGAAAGCCCCTCAAGGTGATAGACCAGGACGGAGGAGCCAAACCTAACCCGGCGGTGTTTGGCAAGTCGCTCCCCTTGCAAGCACCCTTTGATCTCCTCCATTTTGGCCCCATTGTCCCCCGAAGAACCTCCTTGGGCAAAACCATCTGCCCCTTCCTCTCCGGTCTGACCGTCTTGGCAACGGCCATGCCGAATCACCTTGGTCAGACAAGTGGTCAGGCCATGAAAGAATACGGAGCCCCCTGATGAGGGCTGCCTCCGTTTGCTTGAGGCTGCTTACGCTCACGTTTGGCAAGGTAGTGGGCAAGTCTAAGTAACGCATGGTTTGCCTTCCCGTGGAGCTGGAGCTAACCTAGATCTTAGAGGTAGATATGCTCAAGCTTGGCTATGTGCTGCTCGTGGGCTCGGTTCTCCTCCTCATCGGATACGGTGGCTATGAACTGGTGCGGCTGCTCTGGCGGATAGCCGGAATCCCGTCGTTCCTCAAATGGGTAATCCTCTTAGGGGCGGCCGGCCTTGTGCTCACACTGGCCGGCTTGATCCGGGAGCGGATAAAGGAGGCGCGCGGTGCTGGTGACGACGATCGATCGGATTCCGGGGCATGAGATCAGCGAGGTGTTGGGGCTGGTTCAGGGAAGCACCATCCGAGCCAGGCATCTGGGACGGGACATCATGGCCGGCCTGCGGAACGTGGTGGGGGGAGAGATCAAGGACTACGCCCAGATGCTGACCGAGGCACGACAGCTTGCCATCCAAAGGATGGTTAAGGAGGCCGAGAGGTTGGGGGCAGACGCGATATTGGGCGTCCGTCTTGCCACCGCCCAGACCATGGCCGGGGCGGCCGAGGTGCTGGCCTACGGTACGGCCGTGCGCTTGAAGCGCGCCGCGTCGGCCTAATCCAAGTGTGGCTTGGGGGCCAGGGCTTCATCCGGTTGGGCGGAAAGCCATTTGCAGAATTCGTTCAGGCGGGCCGCCGCAGCTTGTAGCAGCCGGGCACCCTTTTCAGGGGTGGCGCGACCGGGATCCCCTGTCGCACCGCTGTGAGAGAAGTCCAGCGTGTCAAAGCCCACGTTCACCCCGTGGATCGTCTTCCCCCATTCGGAGGAGCCGCCTCGGACGGCTTCCGAATAGTGTTCAGGGCGCACGAGCTCTCGGGCAATAGCGAGCATGACCGAGGTCTCCATTTCCCCGGCGTGGGAGCCTCCGCTTTCGATGATCTCCGCGATCACGTCCGGGATCGCGCGCCACCATACGTAGACGTAGGCGTAGATCCCCTCCCGTCTCAGGGTCCTTGATGCCTCATCCAGTGCGGGGGTGTTCCCGCCGTGGCCGTTCACGAACACGATCCGGTTTAGCCCATGGCTGGCAAGGGCGCGGGCGATGCCTACAACGTAATCCCGCAGCACTCCCGGCGGTACCCATAGGGTCCCCCAGAACTGGCGGTGATGCTCTGAGACCCCTACCGGCACCGTGGGAAGGAGGAGCCATCCCCCGACCCTGCTTGCCCTGCGGGCGATCTCCTCAGCGGTGAGCCAATCGGTTCCCAGGGGAAGGTGCGGTCCGTGTTGTTCGGTCGATCCCACGGGGAGAAGGGCCACCTGAGCCTTGGAAAACGCCTCCCTTGCCTCACTCCACGTCATTCTAGAAAGCTCCATAGCGCCTCCTCATAATCTCCATATCCTTGCCCCACCATACCGGCAAGGCTAAGCTTTCGCTAGTTACCTTAAGGGGGGAACTATGGCAAGATATTTGTTGCTTGGAAGCATCGTGATCCTTGGGCTGGGGCTTTTCGCCTTGGGGACCGAGCGGGGACCGATCACCATCCTCTCGAACTCCGATTTCACCTCCGAAAACGGCGTCATCGCAGGGACCGGCACCCCAGATGACCCCTACATCATCGCGGGTTGGGATATCCGGGTACCCGAGGGGGAGCTCTACGGGGTGAGAATCGAAAACACAGATAGTTACTTCATCCTGCGTGGAGTGAAGGTGCTCGGGGCCCAGGACCCGAGCGGGGCTGGGATTTATCTCGCCAACGTGGAAAACGGCTCCATCGAGGACTGTCTGATACAAAACAGCCACAACGGCATCGTGCTTTTAGGCTCCCACGGGATAGCCATCCGTGATACCTACATGTTCGTGGCCGGGCTCGGCCTTCAGGTGATGGGTACATCTCCGGAACACTACGAGCACCTGATCGAGCAGACAAACCTGGTGAACGGAAAACCGGTACACTACTACTATGGCCTTGAAAACCAGGTCCTGGAGGGAATCGAGGCTGGGCACATCACCCTGGCTGGGTGTAGGCAAGTTACCTTAAAGGGGGTCAGGATAGAGGAAGGAGACGGCATTACGGTGGCCTTTTCCGAGGACGTGGTGGTGGAAGGGGCCGACCTGTTCCACAACCGGGGTCATGGGCTGCTTGTGCTTTCCTCCCCCCGCACCGTGGTGAGGGATTGCGAGCGCATAGCCAACAACGCCCTGTCTGGGGTGTCGGTCTGGCTTTCGCCCCGCTCGCAGGTGGTCCACAACGGCATCTACGGAAATCAGGTTGGGCTTTACATAAATGCCTCGGACCGGGTGAGCTGCGCTGAGAACGCATATGGGGGGAACGCTTTGGGGATCCTGGTCACCGGGGCGGCCCGCGAAGTGGAGATCCGGGATTCCCTCTTCAGCCAGAACAAGACAAGCATCCAGCTTGACTCCGCCATCGGCACGGTGATCGAAAGGTGCGCTATAACCGACTCCGACATCGGTGTCCAGGTGGACGCCCCCTCCACTTATCCCCGGGTGAGGGACTGCTCGTTCATCCAAGTTGGCTATGGGCTTGACATCCTAGGCTCCCAGGGCACGTTTGAGGGAAACCTCATCGCGTACGCCAACATCGGGATCATCTTCGAGGAGGCGTACGGAGAGGCCCATCCCACCAGCAACACCCTGAGGCACAATCTGATCTTCCGGTCCCGGGATGGCCTGTATTTGGGCCATGAAACCACCGACACGTGGATCTACGAGAATCTCATCTGGGACTGTGATCGGGCAGCGCGGGATTTTGGGAAGAACCGGTGGGCCCCCTCAGGGCGCGGAAACTGGTATTCGGACTATTCCGGTCCAGATGCCGATGGCGACGGGATCGGTGATGAGCCGATCCGGTTCGGGGGTGGGGGGGTTGATCCGGCCCCTGTCATGGATCGTTCGCTTGTGTCCAAGCTTCCCGGCGTGCTCTCGACCATGGAGCGAGGCCAGGTGACGTTGGTCGACGAGGCGGGAAACTCCGTCTCTCTTGAGGTGTTGATCGCCGACCAGGCCCACGAACGCCTGCTTGGGTTCCAGGGGGTGCCCAAGGAGCTCGCCCAGGACATGGCGATACTGTTTGTCTGGGACGAGGCTGGAAATTACGGGTTCTGGAACCGGGGGGTGACGATCAACCTGGACGTGCTCTTTTTCGCCGAGGACGGGAGCTTTGCCGGTGACCTTACGATGCCCGCAGGATCGAAGGACAGGTACGCCGCCCGTAATCCGTTCATGTACGCACTGGAGGTACCCGAGGGTCGACTCAGGGAGCTCGGCTTGGGCAAACCGGTCAGGTTGCTTCTCCCCTGATGAGGAGGATCAGAGCCGTCTTGTTCGACCTCGATGGTACCCTAGTGCGGTACCAGGGGGTGGATTTTGAGTCGAGTTGGGGGGCACTCGGGGCGGCGGCCGGCCTTAAGGAGGAGTGGGATGCCCTCCTTAAGAAATACCTGGGCAAGCCCGAAAGCTACCCTGAATGGGTACGCGAAAACGCTGCCCTCCTCCGGGGTGTGCTCGTCTCTCAAGTTGCCCCCAAACTGTTCCCCCCTCCCTATGCCCCGGGCGTACCTGAAGCCATCCGGAGGCTCAAAGGCAGAGGGCTTGTCCTGGGGATCGTCTCTTCCGGGGTTGGCCTTGTGGCCGAGTGGGTGAAGCGGGATCTGGGGCTCGATTTCGCCGTGGCCAACGACCTCCTGGTCGAGGACGGCCGGTTCACCGGCGAGGCGATCATTAACGTGGACCTGTGGAACAAGCTGGAGGTCGCAGCCGAGCAGGCTGCCCGCCATGGTTTTTCGCTTTCCCAGGCGGCCTTCGTCGGAGATCACCTGAACGACATCCCGGTACTCAGGGCCGCAGGGTGTGGGATCGCTTACGCCCCAAAAGACAGGTCTGTGGCTGAAGCGGCGCGGTTTGTTACCGAGGACTTCCGGCAAATTCCCAGGCTCATCGAGCGCACCATTTGACGCCCACGCCCGTCCTCGCCACAATGCACTTGGGACATGAACTCCGAGAAAATGGGCGAGGACCTGGCGCTTAAGTGGCGGAGGGTGCTGGCGAGCATCCAGGACGGGATGCTGCGGGCTTGCCTTCCCACCTCCGCCGAGAAGATCCGCCTCGAACGCGGGGTGCTCGTGGTCGAGGTGGACTCCACGTTCAAAAAGCGCTACGCCCAGCGAAAGCTGATCAAGCTCCTTGAGGCAGCTCGCGATGTCTTCGACGTTACCGAGATCCGTATCACCGAGCTTCCCCTCATCGAGGAGATGGAGCGGAAGGAGTCCCCGACTCCTCCAGCCAACATCCTGGTGATCGGGGTGGGGGACGGGGGCATCAACGCCCTGGAACGGATGCGTGAGGCAGGGCTTACCGGGGTGAGGCTTGTAGCTGCCGATACCGACAGCCAAGTGCTGTCCATCTCCCGGGCCCATGAAAAGCTTCAGCTTGGGGCGGACGTGACCAAGGGGCGTGGGACCGGGGGGGATGTGGAAAAGGGCCGCCAGGCAGCGGAGACGGCGGCTTGGGATGTCGAAAAGCTGGTCGGAGGAGCCCATCTTGTTTTCCTCACCTGTGGCCTGGGGGGTGGTACCGGCACGGGGGCGACCCCAGTGATCGCACGCCTCGCTCGCGAGGCAGGGGCCCT
>JAGGRX010000152.1 GCA_021159405.1 Candidatus Bipolaricaulota bacterium
CAGGTCCACTTTCCCGTCCCGGGCAGGGAGGCGCCACACCTCCGCCCCCTTCTCCCGAAGCTTGTGCTCGATTTCCTCCGGCATGGCTTGCGTGGTCGCGATCAGGGTCGGTGCCTCGCCACTTAACACCTTGGCCGAAAGGGGGATCCGGCCGCGGGAGTCAAGCACGATCCTCAGGGGCTGGGGGCCTTCCACCTCCCGTACCGTAAGCTGGGGATCATCTGTGAGAACCGTGTTCACTCCTACAAGGACGGCGGCGTAGCGGCGTCGGAGCTCGTGCACCTTCTTGCGTGCCTCCTCTCCTGTGATCCAGCGCGATTTCCCGGTGCGGGAAGCGATCTTCCCGTCCAGGGACATGGCCAGCTTCAGGGCCACGAACGGCCTTTGAGTCTTGACCCAGTGGAAGAAGATCTCGTTCAGCTTCTCGGCCTCCTCCCTCAGGACCCCCTCCACCACCTCGATCCCGGCTGAGCGCAGCTTATCCACGCCCTTCCCGTTCACCAGGGGGTTGGGGTCGCGGGCCGCGAGGATCACCCGGCGGATCCCCGCGGCGATGATCCGATCGACGCAGGGCGGGGTCTTTCCCCAGTGGACACACGGCTCCAGGTTTACGTAGAGGTCGGCGCCTCTTGCCCGCTCACCGGCCCGGGAAAGGGCGACCATCTCGGCATGGGGGCCACCGTAGCGGGCATGGTAGCCCTCGGCGATCACTTCCCCATCCTTGACGACCACTGCGCCCACCAGGGGGTTGGGGCGGGTATACCCCTCCCCCAGCCGGGCCAGCTCCAAGGCCCGCCGCATGTACTCTTCATGCATGGGAGGCCTGGATGAGCTTCTCGGCGGCGGCCCTGGGATCAGGTGCCCCGAACACGGCCGAGCCGGCCACGATCACCTCCGCGCCGGCCTCCACCACCTGGCGCACATTGCCTGGGTTTATCCCCCCGTCCACCGCGATGGTCACAGGCCGAGCTCCGATGAGCTTGCGCAGCTTGCGGATGCGATCCAGGGCCTCGGGCATGAACTTCTGCCCCCCAAAGCCCGGCTCCACGCTCATCACCAGCACCCAATCCACCTGCGCCAGGTACGGCTTTATGGCCGAAAGGGGCGTGCCCGGCTTAAGAGAAATCCCCACCTTACAGCCGAGCCTCCGGATCACCTGAATTGCCTCCTGTGGGTCTTTTGCCTCCACGTGAAAGGTGATCACGTCCTCCGGGCCCACCTGGAAGCGCGGCGCATACAGAGCGGGGCGCTCGATCATGAGGTGGATATCGAAGGGGAGCGAGGAGCAGCGTCTGAGGGCGTTCACCACCAAGGGGCCGAAGGTGAGGTTGGGGACGAAATGCCCGTCCATCACGTCGAAGTGGAGGAAGTGGGCCACCCCCTCCACCGCCTTCACTTCCTCGGCGAGATTCGCGAAGTTTGCCGAAAGGATCGAGGGCGAAAGCTTCATCGCCTGCGTGCGATGAGAAGCATGGACAAAAGCTGCAGCGCGGCCATGGCAGCGGCAGCCACGTAAGTAAGGGCGGCGGCGCTCAATACCTCCTTCACCCCGCCCAGTTCCTCTTGGGTGACGAGCCCGCTCTGCTGCAGGGCGGCCACGGCCCGGCGGGAGGCGTTGAACTCGACCGGCAGCGTGATGAGGGTGAACAGCACCGCGGCGGAAAACAGGATGATCCCCGCGTTGAGCAAGGGCTCCGACCGGAAGATGAGCCCGATGAAGAACAGGGGGAAGGCAAGCTGGGAGCCGAAGTTGGCCACCGGGACCACTGCCGAGCGCACGGCGAGCGGTGCATACCCTTGGGCATGCTGGATGGCGTGCCCTGCCTCGTGGGCGGCCACCCCCACCGCCGCCACCGAGTAGGAGTTGGGGGCCGAAAGCCGCAAGCTCTTGGTCCGGGGATCGTAGTGGTCGCCCAGCGTGCGAGGGGTCCCTTCGATCCGCACCCCGGAAACCCCGGCCCGGGTCAGGATCTCCTCGGCCACCTGGGCGGCGGTCACCCGCCTTTGGGTCGGCACCTGCAGGTACTTGGCATAAGTGGACCGCACCTTGTAGGAAGCGTAAAGCGCTAGGATGAGCGCCGGAAGAAGCAACATCAACGTCTCAGGATAAAACAGCCACAGCATTTCACACCTCCTCGGCGTGGCATTATAGTCGGGTGGGGGAGAGGGACATAGGCCGGATTCTGTCGTGGGGAGCCATCTATCTATGCGGCCTACCCGGAGGCATCGGGCGGGCCACCCTCAAGCGCCTCCCTATTTGGCCTTGCTCCGGCCGGGGTTTGCCGTGCCCGGGAACCTCACGGCCCCGGCGGTGGGCTCTTACCCCACCGTTTCACCCTTGCCCGCACCCGAAAATTCGGGCCGCTGGCGGTCTGTTCTCTGTGGCACTTTCCAGGGGTCGCCCCCTCTCGGGTTTCCCCGAGCGGCCTGCCCTGCGGAGTCCGGACCTTCCTCAGGGGAACAGTCCCCTGCGGCTCCCTGTCCCTCTCCCCCGCCGCGGCACCCTCGTATAACCGCACCGAGGGCACTCCAAAATTATACCCCGAGACGTGCTGCGGCGATGCAGAAGATGAAAACAATTTGGACAGAGCCGGCTCCTGAGGAGGATGAGGAGGGCGCAAAGGAAAACTCCCCCCACCACGTAAGGCCAAATCCCGGTCCCTTCAGAACCCGCTTTTGCATGGCCGGCGCCTTTGGCCAACTCGAGGATCCCCTGGGCCAAATTCAGCACCGCATGAGCAGGAGGGGCACGGTTGGCTTCCCCTTCTGCCCGCTCAAGGAGCTTTGAGAATTCCTGCTCGGGGATGCGGGAGGCGGCCTCGACCCCCAGGGCTCCGGCCACATGCCACCGACCTCGATCATCCCTCAACAACACTATCAGGATGGCATTTCCTCCCAAGCCCCAGTTGCGGAATATCTCCCGGGCATACACCTCAGGGTTGCCAAACGGATCGCGCCAGCTCGCCAGGTACACCAAAGACAGACCCAGTCCTTTGAGCTCTGTGATATACGAGGTTAAGACTTCACGCTGGGCACGCTCCAGGGTTTGACCGTAGTCGTTGATGGGACCAACGCGCCGGGGAAGCAGGGGCTCTTGTGAGGCACCCCCTAGCGCCAGCGCGAGAACAAGAAGCGGGAGCAGTTTTCGCAGATCACCACCTCCCGTCCTTCCCGCACCCGCTCCAATACGATCTCGGAAAGGCGCAAATGACACCCACTGCAGGTGCCGTCCTCCACGACGGCTACCGGATCGGATACGGTCTCGTGGAGCCGCTCGTAGTGCTCCATTATATGGGAAGGAAGCTTTTTGAGGGCCTCCTGTCTCTTTCTGATCAGCTCTTCCTGCTCAGCTTCCAGCTGCCTTCGGCGCCCTTCCAGGTCGCGAAGCGCTTGCTCGATTTGTGCCCGTCTTGTTTGATGCTCCTTCTCATCTTGAACGAGCCTTTTGGCGTCCATATCGGCCTCTTCGATCAGCTGCAGGGCTTCCTCTTCGAGCTTTTCCAGCCTTTCCCGGAGCAAGGCCACCTGTTCCCGCAAGTGCTCCATCTCCTTGTAGGGGATGATGTCCTCATCGAGCTTTTTCTGGTAGGCACGGATCCGGTCGTCGGTCTCGTCCACTTCGCGGGCCTTCGCGTTGGCAGCGAGACGGAGCTTTTTGTACTTTTCCTTCCGTTCCTCCCAAGCGCGATCCTCTGCTTGGATCCGGGCCTTGAGTCGCTCCTCCTCCACGCGCAAGTCGCCGATCAGCCCCTTAAGCCTGTGGATGGACTTGTCCACCTCCCATAGGTCGAGGATCTTTTCCAAAACCTCGTTCACCTCTCGATCACCTCAAGCTCGGGGAACCTTTCCCGCAGCAGGGAAGCCACGTGCCCCACGAATGGGGCCTCGGTCTGGCGGTGGCCAAGGGCGGCCACCGTGAGGCCGGCTTCCCCCGCCTCCAGGCCGTCGTGGTAGCCGATCTCCCCAGTGAGGTAAAGCTGGGCACCGGCTCTGAGGGCATCTTGCCACAGGCTCCCCCCGCTTCCCCCACACACGGCCACTTTCCGCACTTCGGCGTTTTCGTCGCCATACACCTGGACCGAAGCCACGCCGCCCAAGGCGGTGGCGAACGACTCGATGACCTCGTGGGCGGGGGCCGGCCGTGGCAGTGCTCCTATCCGGCCCAGGCCGTGTAAGCCCGCTTTGTTAAGCAGGGGATAAATGTCGTAAGCCACTTCCTCGTATGGATGGGCGGAGAGCATGGCCGACACGGCTTTCCCCACGTGTTCTTTCGGGATCACGGTCTCAAGGCGCACTTCCTTCACCTGCTCCTCTACGCCCACCTGTCCGATGAAGGGGTGGGTGCCCTCTTCCGGAAGGAAGGTGCCGACACCGGGTGCACGGAACGAACAGTGCCCATAGCGGCCGATCTTCCCGGCGCCGGCCTCAAAAAGTGCTTGGGCCACCCGGTCCACATGGCCTTCGGGGACGAACACGACGAGCTTCACGAGCTCCCCCCGGGGCCGGAGGGGGCGCACGTCCTCGATCCCGAGCAGGCCGGCGAGGTATTCTCCCTGGCCCCCCTTCGCGACGTCGTACGGCGTGTGAATGGCATAGCAAGCGGTCCCCGCTTTCAGAAGGGCCCGGAGTTTCCTCCCTAGAGGGGTGTCAGGGTCTATCCGCTCCGCCGGCCGGAAGAGCAGGGGATGATGGGTGAGAAGGAGGTCCACTCCGGTGAGCTCGTCCACAAGCTCAAGGTCGAAGTCGAGGGCGACGATGACCCGGCGACAAGGGGCTGCCAATGGCCCCACCTGGAGCCCGGTCCGGTCCCACTCCTCGGCCAGGGCCGGTGGAAAGCGGTCTTCCAAAAAGGCAATCACATCCCGGCGCAGCATACCCGGCAAGTTTAGCGCCTTCACCGGTCAATCTACAACAAGCCGGAGTAACTGCGCCAAGTCAAAGCGACCC
>JAGGRX010000009.1 GCA_021159405.1 Candidatus Bipolaricaulota bacterium
GATGAGTCGGACGGACTGTTCACTCATCTGGCAACCGACATAGCCGTGATCACCAACGTGGATTGCGATCATCTGAACACGTATGGTGACTATGTAAGCCTTCGAAGGGCCTTCTCCAGCTTTGTCAGGCGGGCGGGGAAGGTCGCCCTCTGCCTCGATGATCCAGGAGCGAGCTCGCTTTTTGCCGATCGGCCGGATGCCCTCACCTATGGACTGAGGGGTGACGCTCAGCTTAGGGCGCGGGGGCTTACCTTCCACAGGAGTGAGTCCACGTTCGACGTTTGGCTGGGGAAGAAGCCTGTTGCAACCGTAAGCCTCCCTGCCCCGGGGGTGCACAACGTCAGAAACGCGCTTTCCGCCCTGGCCGCTGGGATCCTGCTCGGGCTACCCCCCCGTGAGCTCTGCCAAACCTTAAGCAACGCACCCCGCCCAAGACGCCGCCTGGAGGTGCTCGAGGAAAACGGGTACCTTGTCGTGGACGATTACGCACACCACCCGCGAGAACTTGCGTGTGGCCTGGCTGCGCTTCGCGCCGGTTGGCCTGACCGGCGTATCGTGGCCATCTTCCAACCCCATCGCTTCTCCCGCACCGCGAGGCTCGCGGGCGCCTTCGGCAAGGTCCTGGCCAGGGCGGATCAGGCCGTCGTAACCGAGATCTACCCCGCCTTTGAACCCGCCATTCCAGGGGTCAGTGGGGCCCAGGTGGCGGAGGCTGCCAGGGCGGCGAAAGGCAGGGTGACCTTCAGCCCGACCCTGCCGGAGGCCATGGATGCTGCAGCGGGGGTGATCAAGCCCGGGGACGTGGTGGCGTGTTTCGGGGCAGGTGACATATGGAAGCTGGCAAGGGAAATGGCTCGCGGGCTCTCGTCGGGTTCCTGAAGGGGCTGCCCGGTGCCCTGCGTCTAGATGTGCCGCTTTGTTCCCTCACCACCTTTCGCATCGGGGGGCCTGCCTGGATGGTGTTCGCCCCGGCAACCCAAGCGGCTTTGATCGAGGCCGTAAAGCGGGCGAGGAGTCTTGGGATCCCGTGGCGGATCTTGGGCAAGGGATCAAACGTCCTGTTTCCGGATCAAGGGTTCCCCGGGCTCATCATCTCCACCGCTTGTCTCAGGGAATGCCGCAGCGACGGTGAGCTCGTCGTGGCGGAAGCCGGGGTCCCCTTGGCCAAGCTCTCCAGGCTGGGTTTTTCTTTTCTTGCCGGGATACCGGGGACCGTGGGCGGGGGGCTGGTGACGAACGCCGGCACCAAATTTGGACAGATTGGAGACCAGGTGGAGTGGGTGGAGGTGCTCCTTCCAAGCGGGGAGGTCGCGCGGTGGGATATGGAGGGCTGCGGCTTTTCCTACCGGGATTCCCGGCTTCGTCGGCTGGGCATCCCTGTGCTGAGGGCCGGCCTCAGGCCGAAGGCGGGGCCGGACCCCGCGGAGGTCCTGGCCAAGCGCCGGGCCAGCCAACCCCTCGATTGGCCGTCCGCAGGATGTGTGTTCCGCAATCCCCGGGAGGCCCCCGCGGGTTGGCTCATCGACCGGGCGGGCCTCAAAGGTGCACGCCAAGGGGGGGCCATGGTCTCCCCCCGCCACGCCAACTTCATCGTGAACACAGGCCAGGCCCGGGCCTGCGACGTCCTAGCCCTGGTTGACCGGATCCGGGCCCGGGTGGTAAAAATCTTTAACGTGTGGCTCGAGCTGGAGTTGGAAGTGGTAACCGTTTGATCCGCGGGCTGCGGGTCCTTTCCCTTGGCCTCGCCATCTTCCTTGTTGCCCTGGCCATTGTGCGCTGGGGCGGATGGTGGCGGGTAGCTGAAGTAAGGGTGCTAGGGGTTCATCATCTTCCCTCTGAATCCTTGGCCGAGTTGACTCAGATTGTTTCAAGTGCTAACATACTCCGGCTGGATTTAAGGGGGATTCGGGACCGGTTCATCGCAGACCCCTGGGTCAAAGATGTGCGGGTTTGCTGCCATCCGTTGTCCCGAGAGGTTGTCATATATGTTAGCGAAAGGGAGCCGGTGGGACGTGTAGAAACTGAGGGGGGACGAGCGGTCTGGGTGGACGCTGAGGGGGTGGTATTGGGGCCCGCTGACGCCCCGATGCTCACCGGGGTCCGGGAGGAAGAGGGGCGGGTCTCCCTCCAAGCGGCGCGAGCAGCGCAAGCTCTGGAGAGGGCAAGGGCTGAGCTTTCCCCCTTTCTGTCCCGGTTTGACGCTTCGGACCCCGACTGCGTAATTGCCCGTTCTGACGAGGGGTTGGTCGTGCTCTGTGGCCCAATTGGCAGGCTCCCCCGCACCCTTGCTATTCTGAAAAAGCTATGGGAGGAACACCAAGCAGGGCTGATCGACCTATCCGCTTACTCGGAGGTGGACCTCCGATGGGAAGGCCAGATCATCCTCAAGCCACGATGAAGGTGGTGGTTCGATGAGGCGGGAACGGCTGGTGGTGGGGCTGGACGTGGGAACCACGAAGGTGTGTTGTCTCGTCGCCAATGTGGTGGACGGGATCATCGAGATCATCGGTATGGGCATGTCCCCCTCGCGGGGATTGGAAAAGGGTGTGGTCGTGGACATCGGCCGCACCATCCAATCGATTCGAAAGGCGGTAGAGGAAGCCGAAAACATGGCCGATGTCCGCGTCGATAACGTGTACGTAGGGATCGCTGGAAAGCACATCCGCTCCATCAACAACTCTGCTACGGTGTCCATTACCCGTCCAGACCACATAATCACCAAGGACGACGTACGCCGGGTGGTGGAAGCTGCCCGTACCATCCCCCTTCCCCCGGACGTGGAGATGATCCACGTGATCCCACGGCAATACATCGTGGATGGCCAAGAGGGGATCACTGACCCGGTGGGGATGACCGGCACCCGACTCGAGGTGGACGTTCACCTGGTAATGGGGTCAGTCACGGCGGTTCACAACCTGGTGCGGTGTGTGGAGTCCCTGGGAATCCACATCAACCAGATCGTGCTCGAACCATTGGCCTCATCCATGGCGGTTCTGTCCTCGGCGGAGAAGGAGCTGGGGGTGGTGCTCCTCGACGTGGGTGGGGGCACGACCGACATCTCCGTCTTCCGCGGGGGCGATATTTGGTTTTCCAAGGTCATCCCCATCGCCGGGGAACACATCACCAACGACATCACCGTGGGGCTGCAGACCCCCATCGAGGAAGCTGAACGGATCAAGAAGGAATACGGCACCTGTCTCGTGGATTCCGTAGCGGACGACGAGAAGATAGAGGTCGCCACCATCGGGGGCGATGGCACCAAGAGCGTGCCCCGCAAGAAATTGGCCAAGATCATCGAGCCGCGGGTGGAAGAGATCCTGGATCTGGCCATGCAGGAGGTGGAGGATGCCGGCTATCGGGATCTCATCCCGGCCGGGATGGTGATTACCGGCGGTACCTCGCTTTTAGATGGAATTGTGGAATTTGCCCAGCAGCGGTATGGCATCCCCGTGCGGCGGGGGAGGATCCCGCAAGGCATTCATGGGCTTCGGGACATCGTGGAGTCGCCCATCTATGCCACCGCCATTGGGCTCTTGAAGTACGCGGTTGAGGGGCGGGATTTTGCCCTGGCACGCCCGCGCACTCGGGCGCGGGCAAGTGGGGGGTTCTTTTCCCGGCTGCTCAACTGGTTCAGAAAATTCCTGCGGGGGTGAGGGAGACATGAACGGAGAGTCCCCGGCCCGGTTGATGGTGGTGGGCGTCGGCGGCGGTGGGGGAAACGCCGTCGACCGGATGATGCGCGCCGGGCTCCAGGGAGTTGAACTGGTGGCGGTGAACACCGACGCCCAAGTCCTTTCCATCGTACAGGCTCACAAGCATCTACAGATCGGGCGCAAGCTCACCGGGGGCCTGGGGGCCGGCGGAGACCCAGAGATCGGTAGACTCGCCGCTGAGGAATCGCGGGAGGAGATCGCCGACCTCCTTCAAGGGCTGGACATGGTGTTCATCACGGCCGGGATGGGTGGGGGTACAGGCACGGGAGGGGCGCCGGTGATCGCCGAGGTGGCCAAGGAGTTGGGGATACTCACGGTGGCCATCGTGACGCGCCCCTTCTCCTTCGAGGGCCTGGCGAGGGCCCAACGGGCTGAGGTGGGGATCCAAAACCTGTCACAGAACGTGGACGCCATCGTCACCATCTCCAACGACAAGCTGCTCAAGGTGGCTCCCCCTGACATGCCCCTCACCCAGGCGTTTGAGCTCGTGGACGAGGTGCTCCGGCAGGGGGTGCAAGGGATCACTGACCTCATCACCGTCCCAGGACTCATAAACTTGGACTTCGCGGACGTGGAGTCGGTGCTGCGGGGGGCGGGCACAGCCATGATGGGGATCGGCGAGGCCGAGGGGGAGAACAAGACCCGGGAGGCGGCTCGCCGTGCCATCTCCTCACCCCTCCTCGATGCCCCGGTCAAGGGCGCCAAGAAGGCCATCCTCAACATCACGGGCGGGGAGGATCTCACTTTGGAAGAAGTCACCGAGGCGGCCGGCGTCATCCATGAAGCCCTGTCGGACAAAGCCGACCTCATCTTCGGCGCCACCATCCGCGAAGGCATGCAACGGGCGCGGGTCACCGTGATTGCCACCGGATTCCCTCCCCTTTCAGGTGAGGGGGTCACAGAATCCGAGGAAGAGGCCATCCTGGAACGTATCGAGCGTGAGGGGATACTGCGGGACGATTACGACGTGCCCACATTCCTCAGGAAGGCCCGTCGGGCCGAGCTTCCCTAACCTCTGCCTCCGCTGCGAGGGCTCAGCGAAAGGGGGACGCGTGGATCTACCAAGCTGTAGTGGAGCACGGTACAAGCTGTGTTCCGCTATTCTACGGTGAGCCGGATCG
>JAGGRX010000133.1 GCA_021159405.1 Candidatus Bipolaricaulota bacterium
CCGGATCCTCCCCTTCCGGGAGCTGGGCCACTTCCACCCTGAGGCCAGCCTCCCTGAGGATGACCATGCCCCTGAGGGAGGCGGCCGAGCCGGCCGCATCGCGGTCGTAGGCGATCACGACCCGGTCGGTATACCGGGCGAGGAGCCTGGCCTGGGCCTCGGTCAGGGCGGTGCCCATGGAGCCCACCGCCTCGGGGTAGCCGGCGGCGTGCATGCTGATAACGTCCGTATAACCCTCCACCAAGATCGCCCGCCCTCGCCTGCGGATCGCCTCCTTGGCCAGGTCCAGGCCGTAGAGCAAGGTGCCCTTGGTGAACAGGGGCGTGTTGGGGACGTTCAGGTACTTGGGACCGGCCTCGCCCAGGGCCCGACCGGCGAAGGCCACCGGCCGCCCCTGTCCATCCCGCAGGGTGAACATCACCCGGCCCCGAAATCGGTCGTAGTACCCCCGCTCCCCGCGGACCACCAGCCCCAGCTCCTCCAGCGTGCTGGTTCCCAGGTGTGAAAGCCCCCGAAGGAGGCTGTCCCAGCGGTCAGGGGCGTACCCCAGACCCCACCTCTCCCATTCTTCCTCGCCGATCCCCCGGGAAAGGAGGTACTCGCGGGCGGTTTTCCCTGATGGGGCACGGAGCTGGCGGGCGAAGTGCCTGGCGGCGGCCGCACAGGCCTGGTAGAGCTCGGTCCGTGGCCCCTTGCCCGAAAGCTCCACCCCCACCTCCTGGGCAAGCCGGGCCAGGGCCTCGGGGAAGGAGAGGCGCTCTATCCGCATGAGAAAGCCGATGGCATCCCCACCGGCTCCACAGCCGAAACAGTGCCACAGGCCCTTCTCCGGGGACACCATAAGGGAGGGGGTATCGTCTGGGTGGAAAGGACAACGCCCTTTGTAGCCCTTGCCGGCCGGTTTTAGGGTCACGTACCGGCCGATGAGCTCTACGATGTTGATCCGGGCCTTGATCTCCGCGATCTCAGGTCGCGCCATGGCCGAGCCCCCTGAGATAAGGATTGGCCTGCCTCTCCTGGCCCAGGTTGGTCTCTGGGCCATGTCCAGGAAGCACCCGCCAGCCGTCTCCCAAAGATAGGAGCCGGGACAGGGACCGTTTGAGGAGTTCCCAGGAACCGCCGGGGAGATCGGTGCGGCCTACCGAGCCGGCGAAGAGCACGTCCCCCACCAGCGCAGTTTTGCCCCGCTCCCACAGGAAGGCCACCGAACCGGGGGAATGTCCGGGGAGATGCCACACGAGCAGCTCCTCATCGCCCAAGGGGAGCCGGGCGCCCTCCTTAAGGGGGGTTTCCAGGGGTGGGGGCTTTCTCCCCATGGACCAGAAGGTGGCCCGCTCCTCCGGATGGTAGAGGATGGGGGCGCCTGTCCGGGCCTGCAGTGGCTCGGCGGCGTCTGCGTGATCGAAGTGGCCATGGGTGAGGAGGATATAGCGGAGCTTAACCCCCTCCAAGGCCGCCTCGAGCTCAGGGGAGAGGTCGCCGGGATCCACCAGGGCTGCCTCCCCCCCGTCCTTCAGGAGGTAGGCGTTGGTGAGAAGTGGCCCCACCACGAACCTTTTGATCTCCACTATCCCTCCTTCCCCACGGCGTGGGCGCAGGCAAGCACATACACGTCCCCGTAGCCCGCTTCGGTAAGGGCTCGGGCGGCCTCGGAGACTGTGGCCCCGGTGGTGATGACGTCGTCCACGAGGAGCACAGCCTCACCCCGCCCAGGCCGGCGCGCGGAAAATAGCCCTTTCAGGGCGGCGAGCCGCTCCCTCCTAGGTCGGCCAACCTGGGGCGGGCTGGAGCGGAGTTTTTTGAGGAGGCGCTCGAACGGAAGCCCCAGCCTTCGTGCCACCACCCGGGCCAGGAGCTCGGCGGCATGATACCCGCGAGCCCTCAGGCGAGCCGGGTCCGCCGGCACACACGTCACCAAACTAACCACAGAGGCCACGGAGAAACAAGGATTTCTAATTTCTAGATCTCTATCGCTCTGTGTTCTCCGTGGTGAAATAAGATCGGCCAGGAGGCGACCGAGGGGGCGGGCCAGGGCACGCTCCCCCTCGTACTTCAAGGCCTGGATCAGTCGCCGCAACTCCCCTTCATACGGCCCCAACGACCTGGCCCATGCGTACGGACGCCCCTCTGTGGCGCAATCCCGGCACAGGTCCACCCCCTCCTCCACCGGCCGCCCGCACACAAGACAGGTGGGGCCATCCCAGCGGGGGATAATGGCCAGACACTCGGGACACAGTGGGGAAAGCTCGGAAAGCTCCCGGCCGCAGAGGTAGCAGCGGGGCGGAAACAGCAACCCCACCAGCCCCGCTGCCATCCCCTCAGCCAGCTTCATCTACCCCGCCGCCCCCTTCACCTGGCCACGTGGGCGGCCACGTCCACAAGGCGGCAGCAGTACCCCCACTCGTTATCGTAGAAAGAAAGCACCTTTACCACATCGGGGGCGCCGGGCAGGACCATGGTGTAGGCCAGCGCCACCACAGCGGAGTGGTCCTCGCCCAGGACATCCGAGGAGACGATGCGGTCCTCGGTCACGAGCATAACCTCCCCCAGCGGCCCTTGCGCTGCCCGCTTGAACGCCTGGCTTACTTCCTCCACTGTAACCTCTCGCTTGAGCTTGGCGGTGAAGTCGGAGACCGAACCGCACGGAACCGGAACCCGCATCGCGATCCCGTCCATCTTCCCTTTGAGATCGGTGAAGATGGCCGGGATGGAGCGTGCTGCCCCGGTGGAGGTGGGGACGATGTTGGCCGCCGCGGCCCGCGCCCGGGCCAGGTCCTTGTGAGGAGCGTCCACCAGCCGCTGGTCCGCGGTGTAGCCGTGCACCGTGGTGAGGAACCCGTGTTCGATGCCGAATTCCTCATGCAGCACCTTCACCACCGGCCCCAGGGAGTTGGTGGTGCAGGAGGCGGCGGACACGATCCGGTGCCGCGCGGGGTCAAAGTCGTCCTCGTTTACCCGCCACAAGATTTGGGGGATCTCGTCCTTGCGCTCCCCCCGAGGCGGGGCAGAGATGAGCACGCGCTTTGCCCCGGCCTTAAGGTGAGCTTCGGCCTTCTCGTACTCCCGGAACACGCCGCTCGATTCGATGACCACATCCACCCCGTAGTCCCCCCAGGGGAGGCTGGCCGGGTCCTTCTCCCCGAGGAACGGGATCTCCCTTCCGTCCACCAAAAGCGCCCCGTCCTTCCCCTCCACGGAGAACGGGGCCCGGCCGTACACGGTATCGTACTTCACGAGGTGAGCGGCCGTCTCCGGGGAAAGGAACGGGTCGTTTATCGCCACCAGTTCCAGGGGGAAGCCCCGCTTTTGCATTACCCGCAACGTCACGCGTCCGATGCGCCCGAATCCGTTGATCGCTACTTTCGCCATGCTCACTCCTTTCTACATATGCTCAAGAAGAACTCATGCACCCGTGTGTCCTCGGTGAGCTCGGGATGAAAGCTCGCCGCCAGAAGAGGCCCCTGCCTTACCATCACCGGCCTTTCGTCCCAGGTTGCCAGGACCTCAACCTCCGGCCCCACCCTGTGTACCAGCGGGGCCCGGATGAACACCGCCGGCACCTCCCCCAAGCCGTTCAAAGACAGGCGGGTCTCGAAGGAGTCCACCTGTCTTCCGGTGGCGTTCCGCTCCACCGCGATGTCCATGACGGCGAGGAAACGTTCAGGCCAATTCGTGATCTCTTTAGCCAGGAGGATCATCCCGGCGCAGGTGCCGAAGGCGGGCAGGCCCTTTTTAAGCTCGGCCTTGAGCGCCTCCGCCAGGCCACTTGCCCGCATCAGCCGCCACATGGCGGTGGACTCGCCCCCGGGAAGCACGATCCCTTCCAAGCCCGCCAAATCACCCGGTTTAAGTACCGGCACTGCCGCTACCCCGAGCCGTTCCAGGGCGTTGAGGTGCTCCCGCACGTCCCCCTGGACGGCCAAAACCCCGATCTTCATCGATACTGCATCAGCTCTTCTTGGGGGATCTTGTCGATCTCAAGGCCGGTCATGGGCTCGCCCAAATCCTCGGACACCTCGGCCAAGACCTCCGGATCGTCGTAATGGGTACAGGCGAGCACGATGGCCCGGGCCCTCTTTTCGGGGTTTTCGGACTTGAAGATGCCGCTTCCCACGAATACCCCGTCCGCCCCAAGCATCCGCATCAGGGCAGCATCGGCCGGGGTGGCGATGCCCCCGGCGGCGAAGTTAACCACCGGAAGGCGCCCCTGCTCCTGGATGAGCTCCAGGATCTCCACCGGGGCCCCTAGTTCTTTGGCGTAAGAGACCAACTCGGCCCGGGACATCCCCCGGAGTTTTTTGATCTGGTCGTTGAGGATGCGCATGTGCCGCACCGCCTCGATGACGTTGCCGGTGCCGGCCTCCCCCTTGGTGCGGATCATGGCAGCGCCTTCCGCGATCCTGCGGGCCGCCTCCCCTAGGTCCCGGCAACCGCAAACGAACGGGACCTTGAACTGCCACTTGTCGATGTGGTTGAAGGGATCAGCCGGGGTGAGGACCTCAGATTCGTCGATGAAGTCGACTCCCAGTGCCTCCAGGATCCTGGCCTCGGCGATATGGCCGATCCTTGCCTTGGCCATGACCGGGATGGACACGGCGTCCATGATCTCCTTGATCTTCTTGGGGTCGGCCATCCTGGCTACGCCCCCTTGCGCGCGGATGTCGGCCGGCACCCGCTCCAGGGCCATCACCGCCACCGCCCCGGCTTCCTCGGCGATCTTCGCCTGCTCGGGGGTGGTGACGTCCATGATCACCCCGCCCTTGAACATCTCGGCAAAGCCCGTCTTCACCCTATAGGTACCCTTCTCCATCGCCCTCACCTCACGGG
>JAGGRX010000069.1 GCA_021159405.1 Candidatus Bipolaricaulota bacterium
GAGGCCGCCACTGGAAGGCGGGACGTCAGGCGAACAAGTTTCACGATAGTTCAGCATAGGCAGGCGAGCTTTGCTTGTCAAGGCCGGGGACGAAAGACCGTGCCTCCGCAGCCAGCCTATAAGTCAAGCCAATTCCGGGGTCACAGTCCCGGGGTCAGGGCTCGTCCTTTGATATTTCGGCGCCCCCGCGGTTGTTACCGCCAAATATAACCAAGAGCAACCAATGCTCCAAAGATGATTACCATGGTTCCAACAATCTGGTAGAAGCGGTGCACCTTTTCGCCCCACAGTATCCTAGAACGGGCGACCATTAGCCGGTAAATAACAAACTCGCTTTTCGTACTTCCACATATCACCATAAAGAGGCCTACTGCTGCAATCAAACATCCCCAGAGTATGTGCATACGTAATTGCCTCCTTCAATCGCCGGGGTCAGGTCGCGCCTCTGGCACTCCATCGCCTCCCCGCCGTCCTTGAAGTTAGAGTAGCAGGTATGACATCAAAAGCCAAGACCTAGCCCCAAGTCAAGGCGATCCGCTTTTTGTGGTCTTTCGGGTGAGGGCCCAGGATCGGCACCGTCCGCCTCAGGGGAGGAAGATATCCAGGATGTCTCGGAGCATGGTAGCGGCGGAGGGGGTGGGGTCCTCCTCCCGGATGGTGGCGGAGATGGTCCCGTAGATGTCGGTGTGGTACACGACACCCATGCCCTTTTTCCCCAGTAGGGACAGGGGATGTCCAGGGGGGATCTCTTCGGGACGCACCGTAAGCCGATATCCATCCCCTTCCTGCTCTGCCCGGGCCAAAAGCCGAAACAGCGCTCCCCGCTCCCGGGCGCGCCGCACTGCCGCGGGGTCCACACCCCGGATCCCCTCCCGCTCCACTTCCTCAAGTGTGGCCGGATAGCCCAGCACGTGATTCGCGATGATCACCAGCTTTGCCGCCGCATCCCAGCCGTCCAGGTCGAAGGAGGGATCGGCCTCCAGCACCCCCTCCTCCCGTCCCCGCCCCAGGGCCTCCTCCCACGAGAGGCCACCGGCTAAAAGATCCAGGATGTAACCGGTGACAAGGTTGGGGACAGCCTCCACCCGATGGATCGTTGCCCCTCGCAAGTCCCGGGCCCCGAGATAAAGCGCCGGAAGGCCCCCGGCCACCGTCCCGTCAAAGCGGAGCTCGGCCCCGTGTTCCTGGGCGAGTTTTACCAGCTCCCGGTAGGCGAGCACGATGGGGCCCTTGTTTGGGGTAACTACGTGGATCTCTCGGGCGAGGGCTTCTCTGATCGTAGTCAGAGCGGGCTCCGCCCCGGCCTTGAGGTTCACCGGGGTCGCCTCACATAAGACGTCGACTTCGATTTCCCGCAAAAGATCGAGCCCCGTCCCCTCTTGGCCGGCGCCGGGGTAAGTCCGCACCGATTTCCCCTTCTCTTTAAGGGCGGCCACGCGCGCGGGGTCCAAGCCCTCGGGGGCGTACGCGATCCCTCGGGAATCCGCCGCCCCCACCAACATAAGCCGCAGTCCATATCGGGACTCGATCTCCGGGCCCTTTCTGGCCAAAATCCGGCAGAACCGCCGTCCCAGGTTCCCCACACCTACGAGAACGATCCGCACTCGACGTATCCTCTCGCCCATAGTCTCCTCCTTGGACCTCGCGGGTTTCCCCTGCCTTTGAGGCAGGCCTCCACGGGGAGAAGATGAGGCCCACGAGGCGGTCACCGACCACCGGCCGCGTTGAGAGCTCGCCCCGTCCAGGCGAGAAATATCGACACGCACGTGTTTAGCCTGAGTGGGGCTCGCTTGAGTGAGCAGGCTGCAGTACACCGGGATCTTGAGGGTTTATGTTTTGTCGCCTCGTCGCCCCCGCGCTTCCCGGGGTCGGAGCGGCAACTGTAGCATCATGACCCCCAGCTCCTCGTAAGAACATCGCGTAATCGGGCGCTCGCTTGGGAGACGGCCCTTTCCCCAAAGTCGAAATCAAGCGCCGCTGCGCGGAAAAGTTCAGGAAGAGGCTTCGATCCGCCAAGGGATAGCGCCTTCTTGTAGTTACCCAAAGCCTCCTTTTGATCACGAAGGGACTGTGTCCAAATCCCCAACGCCCCGAGCTGGGCGATCCCGTACTCGATATAGTAAAAGGGGTAAAGGAAGATGTGGAGCTGGCGATGCCACTCCCACCCAAGCGCTTCTTCATAACCTTCCCAATCCACAATCCCCCCGAACTTCCTCCTGAGCTCCGTCCACGCCTTCGCCCTCTCTTTTTGCGTGTGTTCGGGATGGGTATAGAGCCAGTGTTGGAAGGCATCCACGGTGGCGATCCAGCAAAGCAGCATCACGATTCCCTCCAAATGCTGCCGTCGCGCCCGGTCCGCATCTTCCGGGGCGTAGAAGACTTCCCAGTGGGGGTGGGTGAGGAGCTCCATGGACATGGAGGCCACCTCGGCGAATTCCAGCGGCGACCGACGTAGGAAAATCAGGGGTTCCCTTCGGGAAAGGAGGGTATGGAACGCATGCCCCGACTCGTGAAGTAGTGTCCTCAGGTCCCCGTGGCGTCCCACGGCGTTCATGAAGATGAAGGGAAGCCGCCGTTCCTCTAGAGTTTCTTGATATCCTCCCGGGGCTTTACCCTTTCTGGACTCCAGATCCAGCAGGCCATAACGGGGAAGGATGGAGAAGAGCTCGCCGAGTTCGGGATCCAGCCGGCGGAAGATCTCCGCCACCCCCTCCACCAGCTCCTCGGCTTTCGTGAAGGGCCTAAGCGGGGGCTTCCCGCTTGGATCCACGTCCAGGTCCCAGGGGCGGAGCCTCTTCACGCCGAGCTCGGCCTTCCTCCTCTCCTGCAGGGCAACGAGCACCGGGACCACCTGCCGCTCCACCGCGGCGTGGAACGAAAGGCAATCCTCCGGGCCATAGTCGAACCGTTCCCTCTTCCTGAAGGCATAGGCGCGATAGTCCTTGAACCCGGCGTTGGCCGCGATCCTTTGTCTAAGCGAAAGGAGCTCGTCGAAGAGTCCATCGAGCTCATCGCGATCCCGGAGCCTGCGTTCGGAGATCTTCTCCCACGCGTCGCGGCGCACGCCCCGATCGGGATCCTCGAGGTACTTGGCGGCCTGCTGTAGGGTGAGCTCTTTCCCGTTTATGGTGACCGTCATCGCGCCGGTGATCTTCTCGTAGTGCTGGGAGAGTTTTTCCTCCTCCACCTCCAGGGGGACGTTCTCCTCCCGGAAGAGCTCCACCCGATTCCTGAAGGAGCGCAGGAGTACGGCATAGCGGTCTTCGGGAAGCACCCCGGCGGCGGGGGATTCGACGAGCCTTTTCATGAGGCTCTGCATCACGGGTTTTAGCTTGGGCTCGATCTCCTCCACGAACTGGAGGTACGCCCGTTCGTATTCCTTGTTGGCCGTGTCACAGGTCATGCGGATGTACCGGACGCTCCGTTCCTCGGAGGCCACCGAAAGGAGCTCCGAAAGATCCTGCAGCCATCTCTCCGCCTGCGCGGCTGTTTTCAGCTCCCGCTCTTCCAATTCACGGAAGAAGGGCTCCAGATCGTTCCAGGAAGCGAACGTCAAACCCTCCGGAAGATAACGCCGCGGGTACTCCCGGGGCAACAAGCTGAGGTCCAATGTCATTGCCCTTCCACCCCCTTCGCTGATAGTATCCCATAAGCATGGTAGCCCTCCCACAAAGACGGGAGCAAATAGGGGGGACGTTTTGGGAAAAGTCCCGCAAGTAGATCCTTCTTTGCGAAGCCCAAGGGCTTGGTCAAGCTCGAGAAGCTTGTCTTGTATACTTGGTCCAGGAGAAGGAGAAAGTGGATTCGCAGAAATGCAAGTTGAAAGCTGCCATGCCCCTGGACACACTTGCTGAGGCGCTATCGTGAGTTTGCACTGTGCAGAATTTCCTCCCGGATACGAACCGCAGTATCAATGCACCACTCGGTACTCACTGGATTGACTGAGCGAACAAGGACCATAAGGGGGGCTAAATGAGGTGCTGGACGTTGGGAAGCCTGGTATTGGCGCTTGGGGTGGGGGTGGCCTTTGGACTGGCAGGCCAGCCGGTCGAGTGGGAACCTGGGATGTATTGGACCTACCAGGTGAAGGCGGCTGACGAGCAGAGTTTACCCCCTCCCCCGACGATGACCTTTTATGTGGTGGCTTCGCGTTCCCTTCTTTGGGTAAAAATCCATGCACTCGCTCAAGTTGTGGACCATCCCCGGGGAGCCCTTCAGTTGTTCCCCTACCTTGAGCAGCCTGGAGGACCTGTCCCCCAAGGTTGGCCCTTCCTTCTCGAGCACCGGCCAGGGCTGCCAGGCGAGACAGTGTTCATGACGGCTTACTCAACCGCTGCGCTTCCCGGCGAGGGGACAAGACAATACACCGAAATCGTTCAGCCACTAGAGATGGAACCGGAAGAAGTACAGGAGTGGCTGGAAGCCATCGGTCCCGCAGGGGAGGCCATGGAGGAAGCCTTGAAAGAAGGAAAGATCACGGAGTGGCGGGAGATTACCGAGGCACAAGCTGAGGGTGTCACCGTCCCGGCAGGGGCATTCGACCAATGCCGAACGATACACTACAGGGCCCACTATGGCTACGGCGCAGCCGAGGAGGGCACGGCTTGGTGGAGCTTTGAGGTAGGCTGGTGGGTACGGCTCGAGGGGAGCAAGACGTTTGCTGGGAAGATCAACCGATACGCCATTGAGCTTATCCAGTGGGGAAGACTCTCGCCGGAGGAACTCATCCAGCGGCTTGCCACTGCCTTACAGCGTACAGAATTGTTGAGCCCAAGGATGGCCGAGACCGTGCGCAGCCAGCTGCAAGAGCTGG
>JAGGRX010000120.1 GCA_021159405.1 Candidatus Bipolaricaulota bacterium
TTTTCGATCAAGTATTCGCAGACTCAACCTGGGTCAGCTCATCGATCAACTCCCCCTTGTGGGGACGGCAGCGGGTGAACGTGATCTTGTGGATCTGGCAGTACTGGGTGAGGTTTCAGTTCAGGGAAGCGCTGTCGCTTTCCGATAGTCCCCCTTCGGCAACGGTTTCACTGAGGCAGTTCGCTTATTGACAAGGCACCCACACCCTCGGTACACTAAATATAAGACAGTTTTTGAGAGGAGGTGGTTTCTGGCAGCAGAGCAGGTCTTTGGGCAAGGGTTTTTTGGAGTCACAAGTTGTGTTAAGGAGGGAACAGATGAGAAAAGCACTAGGTGTCTTGCTAGTTCTGCTATTGGCAGCCCCTGCGTTTGCGACGATGAGCGCCGCCCGACTTGAAGAGATCGCCACCAAGGATGTCATCCCTGAAATCCAGATGGCTGCTGGCCTAGCCCTGGTGGACTATTACGCGGCAAACAAAACCGAGACCGAGCTTAAGGAACTTGCAACCGGCGGTGCCACCGAGGCCATCAGGACGGCGGCGACGCTGGCACTTTCGCGCGTTTGGATTGGAAAAGACCTGGAATACCGTGACCTGATTGAGCTTGTCAACGACCCAGGGCAGCCGGCCGCGCTGCGGGCAGCGGCAGTGGATGCGCTTTTGGAGTTTCTGATCGAAAAGAAGGACTCCACATTGGAGACGATCTATACCTTGGGGCGCACGGCTGAGATGAGGTACGCGGGCGCCAAGGCGTATTTCTTCAAGAACCGCGGCAAGTTCAAGCTCGCCGATCTTGAGGCCATCTGCCTTGACGACACGAACCCGGACGGCTACCGGAAGGCGGCGGCCGAGCTCCTCGCGGGAAATTACCTTTTCCCGCCCACCACTGCAAAGTCGCAAGGAGAGCTCGAGGACCAAGCCCTAAACGGGAAAAACGAGTACCTGCGGTATGCCGCTTCCCAGGCCTTGTTTACGCTTGTAGTCCAGTCCGATTTGTCCGAGGTCGACCTCCTGAAGAAGGTGACGAGCTTCTACCTCAACGAGGCCTTCACTGAGGAATACAAGGACGCCTACATCCGGGCGTTGGCGGCGCGGTGGGCGGCCGGGCTGTGAGCCGGCGGTATCCTAGGAGGTGATACGCAATGAGAAAGATCTTTGCGCTTTTAGGGGTGTTGGCGCTGGTTAGCCTTGGCGCTCTGGCCCAGGAATACAAGGTGGTTCCTTTTGGAGAGGGCGACTGGGCTAACCTGACGGTGGGGAAGTACGGGGGGTACCTTGTGGTGGGCACTTGGAATAACCCCAAGACCTTTAACCACCACATCGCCCAAGAGACGAGCTCCACGGACATCACTTCTCGGCTTCACGCCGGCCTCACCGAGGTGAACCCCATCACCGATAAGGTGGAGCCTGCCTTGGCCAAGTCCTGGGAGATCTCCGAGGACGGCCTCACCATCACCTTCCACCTCCGCCAGGGGCTTCAGTGGTCGGATGGCGAGCCGTTCACCGCGGACGACGTGGTGTTCACCTTCAACGGGGTGATCTTCAACGAGGACGTGCGTACCGATTATCGCGACGTGCTCATGGTGGAAGGGCAACTTCCCACCTGTGAGAAGGTGGACGACTACACCGTCAAGTTCACCTTGGCTGCCCCGTTCCGGCCGTTCCTCAGGCAGATCGGCGGTGCTATCTATCCTGCCCACAAGCTGAAGAATCTTTCCCGGGTGTACAACCCGGACGCGGACCCTGAGGCGCTTAATTCCGTGTGGGGCGTCGACACCCCGCCCGAGGAGATCGTGGGCATGGGGCCATTCCGCCTCAAGGAGTTCATCCCGGATCAGCTGGTGGTCCTCGAGCGCAACCCCTATTATTGGAAGGTCGACCCCCAGGGGAACCGTCTTCCATATCTTGACGGGATCAAATTCGTCATCGTGGGTGGCGCGGACGCCGAGATGCTCAAGTTCCGCAACGGGGAGTTGGATGTATATGCTCCTCGCCCTGAGGACCTGTCCACCTTGATCGCCGAAGCGGAGCAGAAGGGGTTCGAGGTCCGCATTGACCCCACCAAGCCCATGTTTGGGACCACCTGGATCGTGTTCAACCAGGACTGCCCCAACGAAAAACTCAAGGAATACTTCCGCATGGTGGAGTTCCGCCGGGCCATGGCACACCTTGTGGACAAGCAATCCATCATCGACAACGTGTACCTGGGCCTGGCCGTTCCTCAGTGGAGCCCGGTATCCATACTGTCTCCGTTCTACGCCCCTGAGGTGGTGGCCAAGTACGAATACGACCCCGATGCGGCGGCCCAGCTCCTTGACCAGATAGGCCTTGTGGACCAGAACGGGGATGGCTGGCGGGACCTGCCGGACGGGACCACCTTTGAGTTCGAGCTTAACACCAACGTGGGGAACACCGTCCGGGAGCAGATCTGTCAGATCTTCGCCGACGACTGCGCCAAGGTTGGGATCAAGGTCAACTTCAACCCCATCAACTTCAACGCGCTTGTGACCAAGCTCCTTGGGTCCGAGTACGAGGCCGTGCTCTTGGGTCTCACCGGTTCCTCAGAACCGAACAGCGGGGCCAACGTATACCGCTCCTGCGGTGGCCTCCACTTCTGGCGGTACTCGGAGTGTGAGAATCCGCGGCCGTTCCAGCAGCGCATCGACGAACTATACGACCTGGGCGTGAAGACCTATGACTTCGACGAGGCCTACCAGTACTATGCCGAATTTCAGAAGCTGTTCTCCGAAAACGTGGACCTCATCTTCACCGTGAACATGGTCTTCCGCTACGCCTTGTACAAGAACCTTAAGAACACCGCCGAATTCAGCCCGCTTGCTGGGGCGCTCGGTTTCTCTGAGTACCTGTGGAAGGAGAATCCTAACATGGTGGGGAACCGGGTGGTCGGCTAGATTTAGCCTGAAGCTTGGGCTGTTGGGGCAGCTCTTGCGGCTGCCCCTTTTCTTTTCGTATACTCCCAAGGCCATGTTGAGCTTCATCGTCCGGCGTTTCCTGTACATGATCCCCACGCTTATCGTCGTGTCACTGGTGAGCTTTGCCATCATCCAGCTCATGCCCGGCAACTTCACCACCGCCTTCAAGCTCAACCCGCGGTTCAGCAAGGAGACCATCGCGAACCTGGAAGCCCGCTATGGACTTGATAAGCCTTGGTATGTGAGGTACTGGAAGTGGGTGACGGGCATCGTTACCCGGGGGGATTTCGGCTATTCCATGGAGACACAGCAGCCGGCCTTCGATGCCCTGTTCAAGGGACGGCTCTCTTGGACGCTCATGATGTCGTTCGGAACGCTCATCTTTACTTGGGCGCTTGCCATTCCGATTGGCATTTATTCAGCAATACATCAGTATTCGGTCGCCGACTACATCCTGACGTTTTTCGGATTCCTAGGCCTTTCCATCCCCAACTTCTTCTTGGCGCTGGTGATCATTTGGTTTTTGGTGGCCGTATTGAACGTGGGGGCTAAGGGCCTGGGGGTCGGCGGGCTGTTCGACATCCAGTACATCAACGCTCCTTGGAGTTGGGGCAAGTTTGTGAACTTCCTATGGCACCTGTGGCCGATCATCATAGTTGTGGGTACCTCCAACATGGCTAGCTTGATCCGCTACATGCGCGGTCAGCTTCTTGACACGCTGGGGCAGCAGTACGTGCTCACCGCCCGAGCCAAGGGCTTGTCCGAGCGGGTGGTGATCTGGAAGCATGCGGTGAGGAACGCGATCAACCCCCTCATAACCATGCTGGGGATGTCCCTCCCCACGCTGTTCGAAGGCGCGTTTTTCACCGCCATAATCCTAGGGGTGCCGTCGGTGGAGCGGGCCTACTGGAATGCCCTGCAAAGGCAGGATGAGTACGTCATTATGTCAGGGCTTCTCTTCTTCTCGTTCCTCCTCATGGTGGGTAACTTGCTTGGGGATCTCATGCTCGCCTGGGTGGATCCCCGAATCCGGTACGACTGAGACATGTGGCCTTTTAAGAAGAAAGATAAGCGGCAAGAAGAGCTGGGGATCAGCCTATGGAAGCTCGCCTGGCGGCGGTTCCGCCGGCACAAGGTGGGACGCGCCGGGGGCGTGATCATCGTCTTGTTGTTCCTCGTCCTGATATTTGCCGAGCTTGTGGCCCCATACCCACACACCCAGCAGTTCCGGTCATTCACCTATGCTCCCCCGACGAAGATCCATATCTTCGATGAAAACGGGCATCTTACCCGGCCTTTTGTTTACAAAACCGTGCGCCAGCTTAACACCAAGACCTTTAGCTGGGAGTACTCCGAGGATCGGTCTCAGAAATACTATGTCAAATTCTTCGTGCGAGGCTATCCCTATAGGCTGTTTGGCATCTTCCCCACCAACGTGCACTTGTTCGGAGTAGATGAGGGGGCGACGCTTTTCCTCTTTGGAACCGACGAGATGGGGCGAGACCTCTTCTCCCGGGTGGTCATGGGAACGCGGGTGTCGCTCATTGTGGGACCGTTTGTGGTGGCCCTCTCATTCCCGCTAGCGCTTTTGTTCGGCGGCATCTCGGGCTTCTATGGAGGCGCCGTCGACATGTTCTTGCAGCGGGCTTTTGAGGTGATCATGTCGTTCCCGAGGCTGCCGCTTTGGCTTGCCCTGGGGCTTGCCTTGCCAAAGGGGTGGAGCCCCACGATGCGTTTCTTCGGGATCGTGGCCATCATGTCCGGGGTGGGGT
>JAGGRX010000023.1 GCA_021159405.1 Candidatus Bipolaricaulota bacterium
CCCATTCTGGGGAGCCCTGGCGCCGCCAAGGTCTGCTTCCTCTCCTCACCCCGGGTGGAGCTGGTCCTGCCCGAGGGGCCCCTCGCCGGCGTGGTCACCTGGACCTGGCAGGCACAGGACCCGGACACCCCGGCTGAGGAGCTCTCCGTGAGCCTGAACGTCTCCTATGACCACGGGGCTACCCTTCAGCCGGTGGCCGAAGCGTTGCCGGCAAGCGGAAGCTACGATTGGGACACGACGGCTTGGGAGCCGGGGCCGGTGCTACTGGTGGTCAAGGCCATGGATCCGGACGGGTTCTGGGGGGTGGCAGTGCTGGAGGCGGAGCTAGCTGGCTGAAGTGAGTTGTCAAACCGACAGTGGGGGCGGCCGGGAGGCCGCCCCTTTTTCCGCCTCCTCGATCCCGACCGGCTGGGGGGACAAAGGCGCGGTGAGGGATGCCTCCCGGGAAGTCCGATGGCGGAAACGGCTACAACCCTCATGAAGAAAAACCCTGCTAAGGCACCGGCTTCTTTATGGCCCAGGTGGAGCTCCCTTGGAGCCCGTCGTAACCTCTCGGATGCTACATTGCAAGACCAGACCCCACAGATACCTAGCGAATCGAAAAGCCGTGAAACTCCCCGGTGGGCTCCTCCCAGTGTTCCTCCACCGAGGTGACCTGGGCCAGGGGCGGCCCCTGGTGGGCAAAGGAGATGAGCTTTCTCAAGGCCTCCTCTTCCCCCTCGGCTACGATCTCCACCCTCCCATCGGGGAGGTTTCTCACGAAGCCCGAAAGCCCTAACTTCCAAGCGAGGTCCTGGGTGTGAGCGCGGAAGAACACCCCCTGCACGTGCCCAGACACGTAAAGGTGCACCCGCTTTCTCATACCTACCTCCCTCAGAGGAGTTCCCCTGCCCGGCGGAGGAAGGCCACCGTGAGCCGGATCGTTTGCTCCAGGTCCGAGATAAGCAGCGTCGACACCGGGGAATGGATGTAGCGGCAGGGAACGGAGACGACCCCGGCCAGGATCCCTCCCCGCTCAAGGTGAATCGCCCCGGCATCGGTCCCACCGTAGGCGGGGAGCTTGTACTGGTAGGGAATTTTCTCCTGTTCTGCCACTTCCTCCAGGAACCGGACCAGGCGGGGACTCACGATGATGGACCGGTCGGCCAAGGTGATGGCTGGTCCTTTCCCCAGGCGCACCGGTTGCTTGGCGGCCGGCACCCCAGGGAAGTCCGCCCCGATGGTCCCTTCCAGGGCCAGGGCGAGCTTGGGAGCCACCCGGAAGGCGGCGGCCTTCGCCCCCCGGAGCCCTCCTTCCTCACACACCGCGAAGTTCACTACCAGGCGATAGGGGAGTTTTTCCTCAGCTAGGATCCGCAGGGCCTCGATGGCCACCAGGCATCCGGCCCGATCGTCAAACGCCTTCCCGGTCACGTACCCCTCCCGCATCACTTGAAACGGATAGTGGATGGTGGCCGGGTCCCCAAGGCGTATCCCCAGCTCTTCGGCCTCCTTGCGGCTTTTTGCCCCCACGTCCACGAACAGGTCCTCCAAGGGCACGACCTTCTTCCGCTCCTCCTCCTTCAAGATGTGAGGCGGGGCGGTCCCGATCACCCCCAGGCGCTTTTTCCCGTCCCGGGTGCGAATCGTGATCCGGTGCCCGAGGAGGATGCGCTCGTCCCAGCCGCCCAGGGGCGAAAGGCGCAGGAAACCATCCTCCTCGATCCAGCGCACCATGAACCCCACCTCGTCCATGTGGGCATCCAGCATCACGGCCTCCCCTTCGCCGCGGGAGCAGATGAGGTTCCCCAAGGGGTCCACCTCGCAGGAGTCCACATAGGGGGACACCATGTCGCGGATCACTTCCCGCACCTCGTCCTCAAACCCCGCTACCCCAAACGCATCCGAAAGCACCCGCAAACGCTCAACTAGTTCCATGTTCACCCCTTTTATACGAACTAATTTACTCAAACGTGCAAGGCCTTGTACAGGCGCTCGGCCACCGCCCGGGGGAGGCCTGGCACGGAGAGGAGCTCCTCCAGGGAGGCCTGCCTTAAGCCCTCCAGGGACCCAAACCGCCTGAGGAGAAGCTCCCTCCGCTTGGGGCCAATCCCCTCCACGGAGTCCAAGAGACTCGCCAGCGCCCTGCGCCCTCGCAGGCGCCGATGGTACTCGATTGCGAACCTGTGCGCCTCGTCCCGAATTCGCTGGAGGAGCTTCAACGCGGGGGAGTCCCTGGGGAGTCGGATCGGCTCGGCACGCCCCGGCACGTACACGAGCTCCTCCCTTTTTGCCAGGGCCGCGACCTCGATCCCGGTAAGCCCATGCTCCTCCAGGGCTCGCAGGGCCACGGAGAGCTGCCCCTTCCCCCCGTCCACCAGGATCAAGTCCGGGAGGTCCGAGAACCGCCCTTTGGCCACTGCGGGGTCGGAGAGCTCGGCCAGGCCATGAGAGAGCCGACGGGAGAGCACCTCGTACATCATCGCGTAGTCGTTGGGCTTTCCCGAGATGCGGACCCGGAACCGCCGGTAGGCATCTCGGCGGGGGCATCCCCCCACGAACACCACCATGGAGCCGGTGGCCTCCTGCCCTTTCAAGTTTGAGATGTCGAACGCCTCGATCCGCCAGGGGCGGACCGAAAGCCCCAGGGCCTCGGCCAGCTCCTCCAGGACCTCCTCCTCAGGTAGCTCCTCGGCCGCCGCCCGCTTGAGGGAAAGCTGGGCGTTCCGCTGGGCCATCTCCACCAGCTCCCGGCGCTCTCCCCTTCGGGGGACGTGGACCCTGACCTTACCCCCTCGCCTGCCGGAGAGGTAAAGGGAAAGCCCTTCTGCGTCCTCGATCTCCTCTGGAAGGAGCACCTCTTGAGGGAAGGCGGTGGCCCGAGTGTAGTATTGGTCCAGGAATTCTTCCAGCGCCTCGGCCGGAGACGTTTCCGCCGGTAGCTTAAGCGCAAAACCCTCGCGGCCGATGAGACGTCCGCCCCGCACGATGAGCACCATGCCGTAGCCCCGCTCCCCCTCCACCGCGATCCCGATGGCGTCGAGGTCCACGGGCTCGGGCAAGGCCACAACCTGCCGCTCCCGGATCCGTTCCAGGGCTCGGACTTGGTCCCTGAGGTGAGCGGCGTGCTCGAAGCGCTCCTCGGCCGCCGCCTGGGCCATCTCCTCCTTCAGGGCCTCGATCACTTCGTCCACCCGCCCCTGGAAGAGGAGGGCCGCCCCCTCCACGTAGCGGCGGTACTCCTCCTCGCTGACGAGCCCGGCACAGGGACCAGAGCAGCGACCGATGTGGTACAAGAGACAGGGTCGGTCCAGGCGGCGGGCGTCCAGGTCCAGGTTGCAGGTGCGGATGGGGAAAAGCTTGTGAGCGAGCTTGAGAACTCGGCGCATGGACTTGCTGGAGGTGTAGGGGCCGAAGTAGCGGGCCCCGTCCTCCCCCCGCCGGCGCACCACCTGCACCCGGGGAAAGCGCTCCTTTGTGATCTTGAGGTAGGGGTAGCGCTTGTCGTCTCGGAGGCGCACGTTGAACCGGGGCCGGTGCTTTTTGATCAGGGCGTCCTCCAGGATCAGGGCCTCGGCGGCAGAAGCGGTTTCGATGACCTCGAGGTCCGCTATCTCCCTGACCAAGCGGCGCACCTTGTAGGGGAGGTTTCGCTCGGCCTGGAAGTAGCTTCGCACCCGAGCCCTGAGGGAGGAGGCCTTGCCGACGTACAACACCTCCCCCTGCGCCCCCCGGAAGATGTACACCCCTGGGGCCTTGGGCAGCTCAGCCACCTTCTCCTTCAGCTTATCCCTGGCCATGCCAAAGAGATTATCCCTCGATCAACGGTTGGCATCCGGTGTGGTATAAAGCGGGCTTTGCATAGCCCTCTATTCCGGCCAGGGGAGCACCTCTATCTCAGAGAAGCGGCGAAATCCCTCCGATTGGCCGTGTAGATCCCCGTCACCCCATGCTGGAGCATGAGGGCAACGATCAAGGCATCGAAGACGCCCTGGCGAGCAATCCTGTACCGCATAAGGAGATCGGAGAGCCTTCTCCAAGTACCCTCGTTAGGGTAGAGTATGCAAAAAGTGTTCAGGTAAACGTTCACTTCTTGCCAAGCTTCCTCCGTCGAAAGGGGGTGTCGAACGTGGGAAGGATCCGTGATCACGGCGAAGAACTCGAGCAATACGGGAAAGCAAAGACACACAGTTTCCCGTTCAGCAGCAGCCCGATCCCTGATCTCTACTGCTTGGGCGTGCAGGGGAAAGCTCCTATCCGCGGCGTAGACAAGGATGTTCGTGTCCAGTGTGTACTTCAAACCTAGCCCACCTTCCGGTCAAGCCGCTTCTGGTATAGTTCCTCCCTCTTTAGAGCTCTTCAGCCCCAGGTCAAAGGCGCGGAAGGGGGGAGGGCTGGGGTATGGCGCTGGAGGTACTCGGAGATCGCATTCAAGACCAGTCGATTGATGGGCCTTCCGGTGCGCTCGCTCAACCGGCGCAACCGTTCCAGAAGGCCTTCGTTTTGGTCGGGGACGTATATGTTTAGCTGCCGTCGGGATGCCATAGGTTTCACCTCACAAACCAGGATATGGTGACCTACCCCCAAGACCGGATCTTTCGGCGTTCGAGGCGTTCTGAAGCTTAAGTGGAAGGGGTCCTGTTAATCCATGGTTTCAACGGGGGCAGACCCCCTTTCCGCGTCTTCAAGG
>JAGGRX010000175.1 GCA_021159405.1 Candidatus Bipolaricaulota bacterium
TGTAGCTTGACTAGTCGTCAGGTGGGAGTGGATCCGGTTGCAAGGACTTCCTGAAAATTCCCTGCCAACGGGGCCCTGAGGCTAGGCCATGGACCAGGGTGGTTATCCGGATGGATCTTATCGGACCGCCGCGGCAGCGGGATTCCCTTTTCGTGCCAGCGTAGCAGGCGGTCACTGAAGGAGCCCCCGGGATCAGCTAGCTTTACGGATGAGGGCCACGGCCCAGGCGGCGATCCCCTCACCCTGACCGATGGGGCCCATCCCCTCGGAAGTGGTGGCCTTCACCGACACGGCTTCGGTGGAGAGGCCAAGGGCCTCGGCAATGCGAGCGCGCATCTCCGGGATGTATGGGGCGAGTTTCGGGCGCTCTGCTATCACGGCCGCGTCGAGTTGCATCGGGAAATACCCCGCTTCCGCAAGGAGCCCTCGCACCTTCCCAAGCAGCAGAAGGGATGAAATATCCTTGAACCGTGGATCCCCAGGTGGGAAATGCTGCCCGATGTCCCCCAGGGCAGCCGCCCCGAGGAGGGCATCGCAGATTGCGTGGAGCAACGCGTCCGCATCGGAGTGGCCGGCAAGGCCAAGTTCGTAGGGTATCTCCACTCCACCCAGGACCAGCTTGCGCCCTGGCACCAGCCGGTGGAAATCGATCCCCAGCCCCACCCTGATTTCCCCATCGCCCATCACTCATCCCCCATCACGAGCTCTTCCACCACCTCTCGGGCGAGCTCCCCTGGGAACCCACGGCGCAGAAGGAAGGAATAGGCACGGCGTTTTGCCGTTTCCTTGGGAAGCCGGCGAAGCAGGGGAAGGCGTCGCTCCAAGGCCTGGCAGGCCAGGGCCCGCTCGCCCAGCTCGGGAAGCGCCGTTCGGCTTGCCTCTTCAGCCAGGTGAGGATCTATCCCCTTTGCCCGGAGTTCCTTGGCCAGGAGCTTGCGGGACCTGGGCCGGGAAAGGAGCCGATCCTCGGCGTAAAGGCGGGCGAACTTCTCGTCGTCCACTAGACCCGCCTCCCGCGCCCTGGCCAAGGCTTTTTCCACTATCTCAGGGGCACAACCTTTGGCGGCGAGCCTCCGCCTAAGTTCGGATTCCGTACGGGGGCGGATGGCGACCAGCCGCTCTAGGTACGCCCACGCCCAGGCCTCATCCTTCGGCTCCGGCATCCCCCAAGCCCTTCGGTTCGGGAAGCCCCGCCTTCTCCCGGATCTCCCTTTCGATCTTTTTGGCGAGATCAGGGTTTTCGTCTAGGAACGCGGCGGCCTGGGCGATCCCCTGGCCGAGCCTGACGTCTCCGTATGAGTACCAGGAGCCTGAGCGGCTGATCAACCCCAGGGACTCCCCGGTATGGATGAGGTCGCGGCTCCGGGCGATGCCCTTGCCGTAGATGACGTCGAACACAGCCTCCCGGAACGGCGGGGCTACCTTGTTCTTCACCACCCGCACGTGGGCCCGAGTGCCCACGCGCTCGTCGCCCTCCTCGATCTTCCCCTCGGACCAGATCTGCATCCGAACGGACGCGTAGAACTTGAGGGCCCGGCCGCCGGTGGTAGTGGTGCCCGGCCCCCAGGGGCCGGACTGGATGGTGGACCGGATCTGGTTTACGAACACTGCCACCGTCTTCGATTGGGCGATGGCCGCCGCCAGCTTCCGCATGGCTTGGGACATGAGCCGCGCCTGCAGGCCCACCTGGGCATCCCCCATTTGCCCCTGGAGCTCGGCCTCCGGGACGAGGGCAGCCACCGAGTCGATCACGATGACGTCCACTGCACCAGAGCGCACCAGCTGTTCGGTGATCTCCAGGGCCTGCTCCCCGGAACTGGGCTGGGAGAGGAGCAGGTGATCCAGGTCCACCCCGATGGCTCGGGTGTATTTCGGGTCCAGGGCGTGCTCCGCATCCACAAACGCCGCCGTGCCGCCAAGCTTTTGGGCCTCGGCGATGAGGTGCAGGGCAAGCGTAGTCTTGCCCGATGCCTCCGGGCCGAAGATCTCCACCATCCTCCCCCGGGGGACCCCCCCAACCCCCAGGGCGATGTCCAGGGAGAGCGCCCCAGTAGGGATGACGTCGACCCCGGTGGCCACGGCCTGCTCCCCCAGCCACATGATGGCCCCCTCACCGTAGGTCTTCTTTATCTGCTTCAAAACGCTGTCAAGCACCTCACGCTTCTTCCGGTTGTCACTGCCTGCCATGGATCTTCCCCCCTCAGGTTGCATGGTAAGGCCGCCCTTGCCCCCCGGCAAGCCTAGCTAAGCACCGACAGAAACAGCCGGGCCACCGTCTCGTCTATCCTTTCGGGGACCGGATACACCCCCGGGGATAGGCTCTCCCCGTTCTGCAGCAGATACTCAGCGGAGAGGGCCTGGAGGGCGAATGAGACGTCCATGATCTCCACCGGATGCCCGTCCCCCAGCGCCAGGTTCACCAGCTCCCCTTCCCCCAGGAGGTAGACTGTACGGCCGTGGGGGAGGACGTAAGCTTCCACCCCGGCCCGGGCCTGGTAGCGCTTTTTCGCAAGGCGCCCAAGGGCCTCCCGGTCGATCTCGTAGCCGAAGTGACCGGCGTTGGCCAGGACTTGTCCGTGTTTTGCGACCTTGAGTTCTTCCTCCCCGATCACCCCAGGGCGGCCGGTGGCGGTGATCACGAAATCCGCCCGGGCCATTCCCTCGCGGAGCTCCACCACCTCACAGCCTTCCATGGCCGCCTCCACCGCTTTCACCGGGTCGATCTCACAGACGAGCACCCGAGCCCCAAGGCCCTTGGCCCGAAGGGCCAGCCCCTTGCCGCACCAGCCGTAGCCCACGATCAGCACTGTTTTTCCGGCCACAAGGAGGTTCGTCGCCCGCATGATGGCATCCCAGGTGGACTGACCGGTGCCGTACCGGTTGTCGAAAAGATGCTTCATCTTGGCGTCGTTGACCGCGATGGCGGGTACGCGCAGGCGCCCCTCGCGCTCCAGGGTTCGCAGCCTTTCCACCCCGGTAGTGGTCTCCTCGCAAATCCCGATGAGCTTTGGGCAACTCCCTTCCCGCTCGTGCAAGCGCCAGGCTACATCCCCTCCGTCCTCCACGATCAGGTGCGGGGAGAAGTCGATGAGGCGGTCGATATTCCCCCTTCGCTCCTCCTCCGGCTCCCCATGGCGGGCCGCCACCGTGATCCCCTCCACCTCGGCCAGCGCTTGGGCGACGGCGTCCTGGGTGGAAAGCGGGTTGCTCCCAATTACGAACAGCTCTGCCCCGCCGGCATGCAAGGTGAGGATCAAGTTGGCCGTCTTGGCCTCAAGATGGAGGGCCGTCCCAATGCGGCGGCCGGAAAACGGCCTCTCTTTCTCGAAGCGCTTTTTGATCTCCGCGTGAAGGGGCATGTGAGCCCCTGCCCACCTGATCTTTTCCCAACCCTTCTTAGCGGCCATATCATCTCCTCCGTATTTTGAGCTGCCCTATAGGCTCATTCCTCTTCGGGGAAGAACTCTCGGAACCACTTCCAATGGGCCTTAGGATCTTCGAACTCTACCTCGCTTGGGTCGAAATGCTCCGGATCGTAGTCCGCAAAGTCCTCTTGGAACTCGCTCTCTCCGGCGACGATCGCTTCGTACCCCCCTACACCGCCACAGTCCTCAGGTGGGCAAGCCCGCCGGCCAGCGACGCACCTTGGGTAGCTGACCCCTTTCTCCCGAGGCAGGATCTTCTCCAGTTTCACTTGATGTTCCCAGGAGTCCCCGAAGTCATAGAGGTAGATAGCCACCGGATTGTCTTCACTGAACCAGTTAGCGATCTTCTCCTTACCTTCATCCAGCACATCGTCAGCGAAAAGGTCTTCCTCAAACGGAATACAGATCCGCCACCGTTCCTTCGTATCAGGGTGGGGCATGACGAACTCGTGCAGGTGAGAATCCGTCCATCCCATGGCATTTTGGATCGCCGCGTGCAGTTCCCAAAACGTGTAAGTCTCGGGGACCTGAATTCTCCTCCATATGGGAGGCCGAATGTACTTCAGCGTGATCTTGAACTGGTACACTCTGTTAAATTGTTTCTTCCCCATGGTTCCTTCCTCGCTTGGGCTCCGGGTCCAAGATTAAGGCCAGTTGGGCTGCTTCCTCCAGCTTTTCCGCGAGGAGCAACGCCTCGGTCAGGGTCCTCCCTACGGCCACGGCGCCGTGGCGGGCGATAAGGGCCGCCTTCCCTCTTCCCAGCGCCCCGGCCACCGCCTCGGCAAGGGCCCAGGTGCCCGGGGGAGCGTGCTCGGAGACCGGAACCTCCTCCCCGAAAAGGAGCTTGCCCTCGTCGTGCACCACGGGCAGGTGCTTCCTGAACGAGGCTGCCGTGGCGTAGGGGGAATGGGTATGCACGATCGCTTTAACGTCCTCCCGGGCCCGGTAGATGGAGAGATGCATCCGCCACTCCGAGGAGGGCTCGCCGCAGCCGGAGAGCTTCCTTCCGGAGGGAAGCTCGATAGCGATCACCTGCTTAGGCCGAAGCCATTCATAGGGGATGCTGCTTGGGGTGATGAGGACAAGGTCACCGCGCCTTAGCGAGACGTTCCCTGAGCTACCCCGGACCAGTCCCAGTTCCGCCATCCTCCGGGCGGCCCGGGC
>JAGGRX010000118.1 GCA_021159405.1 Candidatus Bipolaricaulota bacterium
CCTCCCCCTGTGCCCCCCGGAAGATATACACCCCTGGGGCCTTGGGCAGCTCAGCCACCTTCTCCTTCAGATCCTTTTGAGGCATACGCGATCTTATCAGCCGGGGAGTGGGAAGCTTCCTGCGACAGTGCCGGGCTAAGGAAGAGATTTCACCCAGGGAACCCTCTGGAAATGCGCTCTGTCGAATGTGTAGATGCCTCCTATACTTTTCGCTTTTGCAAAACAGGCCAAGTACGCGTCGGTAAAGTCGATGTTGAGCTCCGCGTGCAACACGGCCGCTTCTTCGAGGAGAGAGGCGTTTTCAACCTTCACGCCCTTCATGTTAAGCACTGCGATGGCCTTTTCAGCCGCTTCCGCTTTGGAGAGCTTGAAAACGGAAGACTCAAGTACCCAAATGAGCTCGGCTATCACCATAGCGGGAACAACGAGCTGCATGGCGCCCGCTTGGGCCTGACGCAGGACCCGTTCAGCTTCCTCCGCTTGCTCGGGCGGGGTGCCTGTCAGGTAACGGAGGAGGAAACATGTGTCAACGCAGCTCTTCTCTTGGGGCATGGCGTATGGCGCGCTCTTCCATTGCGACTCCCCGGACCTCCGTCATGGAGACGAACGGGCGCTTGGGCTTTACAGAGCCACGTAACTCAAGGAGCGATTTTCGCCTAATCGGCGCTATCCTTGCCATATTCCCTTCCCAGATGAAGAGGAGTCCGTCACCCGGCTTCAACTGCCATTTGCGGACGAGCTCGCTCGGGAGCGTGATCTGCTTCTTTGACGTCAGGGTAGCAATGGCCATCTTTCACCTCCTTGTTAGCTTTGCCTTACATTTTGAGTTTACCTTCCTAAAGCCCCATATCAAGGTAAAGAGGCTGGAGCAAGGAGAATCAAACGTGAGCCCCCGGATGATCGCCCTGTTGCGAGGGAGCCGTTGAGATTGACTAACCCTTGGACAACTTCACCCGCTGGGTGAAGGCTCAAGTGTAAATAGGCCAGGATATGGTGACCCACCCCCGAGGCCGGATCTTTCGGCGTTCGAGGCGTTCTGAAGCTTAAGAAGTGGTCCTGTTAATCATGGTTTCAACGGGGGCAGACCCCCTTTCCGCCCTTTAAGGGCTCCGGGGCCTTCCCTCAACACTTTCGCTTTTAAGAAATTTGACAATCTCATGCATGAATAGATGTAGCGTCTTAATCCTATCAAGCATGTTCTTGTAGACCTTCTCGTGATCGATCTTCCAATAGCCACGGACTAAGAGATTCCGAAAGCGTGCCATGTCGGCCATCCGCTCGCCGAGCTCCTTGGAGATGACCCCACTCTTAGCCAGTATGCGGAAAACGGAGGCATAATCCTCAGGTAGCTCCAAGCCCAAGGCAGCGATCAAGTGGTTTCCGATGTTCACGCAGGACTCTGTCGCTGTCTGAAATTTTCGTTCAACAACGAGCTGAGCATCTTCGCTTGCGAGGTACTCCTCTAAGGGGAGCGAGGCCTTCTCTTCCAGTTTTTTCAAATCCCTTTCTAGGGAGCGCAACTGTTCCCACACCTTGTCCTGGTCGACCTCCACTATCCCTCCTTCCAACCTGGTCTTCACCGCCTGTAGTGCTAGCCTTCTTAGCCTCCTTGCCTCGGGATAATGCGTCAGGATACGTTCCACAAATGCCCTAGCCCCTCTTCTAGGCCCATAGAGAGCGTGGCCCCTCTTGAGCACTGAAAAGGCTAGACAAACGGGGGCATCGTGCAAGTTCACCAGGGTAATCTCATCCGTACCAAGCCGCCTTGCCAGCTCGAGGTACAGCGCTTTGTCCAGATCCTCACCCCCATCGCTTGGGAGGTAAGCGATATCTATATCGGAAAGAGGCGTCGCCATTCCTGTGGCTCTTGAGCCAAAGAGATAAAGTGCCAAAACATTGAAGGGCCTAGCAGCTTCACAGATGGCGGCCACAAGTGCCTCTTCCTCAAAAGGCGGTGCCTTTTTACCTTTTACCACCATGGCTTTCAGCCACTCTCACCCCTTGAGCGCATTCGGCTCAGCTGAGGCACCACCAGCTGGAGGCTGCCTCCACCATGCAGGGTGGTCTCGGTACCCCCCGATGATGCAGCCTTTAAGGGACCAGCCGGAGCCCCCCACTGCATTTTTTATGATATTACTTTCCTCCATCAGCGCCCCTTCGCCCAAGGCCACCGGCCCCTGCAATCAAGAACTCTTGTCCACTTGGGCACCTTTATTCCGGAGCCCCTTGAATGGCATTGGTGCCCTCAAGCTCCCCCTTCCACGAGGCCCGCCTTGGCCGCCTCTACGGTGTGCCGGTCGAAAATGTGCGCCTCAAGCACCGCCAGCGGGACCTTGGACTTCTCCACAAGCCTTCGAAGCCGTTCCGCAGGGTCCAGCTCAGCCATCGCAAAGGCCCGCGGGGAGCAGGGCGATGGCGGCCCGAGCTTCGGCCTCTTTGAACGCGTTTAGGAAGCCTTTCAGGTACACCACGAAGGGATCAGTTCCTAGCCCAAGTTTGACCCGCGAGATACGGCTCCCGAGCGCGTGCAGCCGGGAGACGACCGTGCGTCTATCAGTGAGCTCAGACACCGGCCTTCTGTTTGATCCACCCCACGATCGCGTCGAGGACCCGCTGATCGACCGGTTCATCGAGGTGGCGGTAGGTCAAATTCGGGGCCTCGGGGTGGTGGCGCATCAGGTGGTTGAGGTCGGGGAAGAGGTCCACGGTGACGTCGGTGTTCCCCGCGGCGCGGAGGGCTCCGGCGAGGAGGTCCGCCTCCCCCGGCGGGACCTGAAAGTCCTTCTCCCCCTGGATTATCAACACCGGGCAGCTTACGTTTTTGATCGTCTCAAGCGGGTCGTGGTGGAAGTGCTCCCGCAGCCAGGGGAGGGGGAGCGAGGTGAGCTGGGGGAGGGTCTCCTGCGTCAGCCACGGCATCGCCGCCTTAAGCTGTTCGAACGTGTAGTCGGACCATTGGCCATGGCTTTCCCGCACGAACTCCAGGTACTGATCCTCTTGCTTCAGGGCGGATTGCACCTCTTCGTCGGACTTGCCGGCGGCGCGGTTCAGCTCCTCGATCTGGTGACGGATGATGTAGTCGAGGGAGTGAGCCGGGGCAGCGAGGAGGATCAGTCCCGCGATGGTTGGGTCGTCCGCAGCGAGCATCGGCGCGATGATCCCGCCCTCGGAATGGCCGAGGACGAAAATCCGGGATGGATCGATGGTGGGCTGATCCCGGAGGAACGCGAGGGCAGCGCGCGCGTCAGAGACGAAATCGGTCAGTGATGCGGTCTTGAACTCCCCGCCGCTCTTCCCCACCCCGCGCTTGTCGTAGCGGAGCGAAGCGATCCCGGCCTTGGCCAGGGAAGCGGCGATCTGGGCAGTGACGTCGGAGTTAAACCCGGGCATATCTTCATTCCGGTCGACCGGGCCGGAGCCGACGATCAACAGGACCGCGGGGAACGGGCCGTCCCCCGGGGGGAGGGCGAGGGTCCCCGCCAGGGTGACGTCTCCGCTTTGGAACGTCACCTCCTTCTCTTTCGCCGCGCGGGCGGGTGCCGTCGCAGCACCCCCCGGGTAGGAGATCCCGTGCGGGAACAGGCTCGCATCGTACGCGATCGTCCCCTGAGCCGGGTTGAACAGGGCGGCGAGGCGGGCGTTGTAGGTGATGATGGTGATCGATAGGTCGCCGAGCCTGAGGGTGTAGAGCTTCCCCTCGTAGTCCGCTCCTTCTGAGGTGAACGTCACCCGGTTCGGACCGTCCAAGTGAGCGGGGATCTCCAGCAGCGCCTGCGGGACGAGGGCGGTGAAGTCGCGGTCGAGCCGTTCTGCTTCGATCGCCATGATCAGGAGCTGGTACTGAGTTACGAGGTTGTTATCCAGGATGAACGTATCGGTCCGGTCCGGGACATCGTGCGTACGCACCTGATCCCCGGCCCGCACTTCCATCCGCAGCCCCTTCCCCCGCGGCTGGACGGAGACGATCTGAGATGCGGACTGGATGTCGATCTTAAGTTGATAGGACGAGAGCGAGAAATCGGGGTTTAACTGGTACTGCTGGGCGAACGTCGCCTCTACCTTCCCCTGCTCGAGCCGCGCCTGCGAGACGAGGCTGTACCCCGCGGACTCGGTGTAGGCGAGGGTGTAATCCTCGGTTATGATTTTGTTTCCGTTCTGTTCGACGACGAACTGCCCCGTCCCGATGAGCTTTTGCTTAGCCGGGCCTGCCTCATGGTAAGCCGGAGTGAGCGATGTGACTGCCAGGATACCCGCAATGAGTGCGAGTGCGATTAACACAAACTTTGACATCTTTACCCCCTCCTTTCGGTAGCGCCTCAGCAAGTGCGTTCAGAAGCATGGCAGCTTTCCAATCGCTTTTCTGCGAACCGGGCCTGCACCCCTGGGGCGGGACCAATTTCAACCCATTTTCGATTAACGTTTTGACAATCATTGTACTCTATGGGTGACCGGTAGTAAAATCCGCGGCAGGTTACGCGTGATGAGTGAGGGGCGATCGCTGCACTCGCCCACCTCTCACCCCCCTTCTGTGGAACTTTGCCTGCCTCTACTCTTA
>JAGGRX010000057.1 GCA_021159405.1 Candidatus Bipolaricaulota bacterium
GGCCGCCCATGGCCTTCCCTATCGAGAAGAGCTAGTGGTGGAAGGGGGAAGAAGGCCAGAGTCGTGGCAGCTAGCCATGGAGAAGTTGTTTGCCCTAAAAAAACTCCCCACCGCGATATTCGCTGCGAACGACCCCATGGCCATTGGGGCCATGCGGACCCTGCAGGAGAGGGGCATGGCCGTTCCGGAGGATGTGGCAGTGGTTGGGTTTGACGATGGGGATCTAGCCCCTTATGTGTCCCCGCCCTTAACTAGCGTGTTCGTGCCGCGCTGGGAGATGGGGGAGGTCGCGGCTCGGCGACTATTAGAGCTGGTGCAGGGTAAGGAATCACGAGCGCGGCAGATAATCCTTGCTACGGAGTTAGTGGTGCGTCACTCTTGCGGTTGTTAACGGTGAGGTCTGGCCCTGAAGAGGAGAGCGGGGTATACTTGCTCAACCGGTTGCTTAAAGGAGGAAGTTGCGACACCTTGCACTACGGGCCGAACGCGCCCTGAGACACCTTCAGGGAGTCCGGAAAGATCGGATCGAAAAGCTGTTCCGTCGAATAGGCTACATCACTCCCGACCAGCTCCAGGTCACCAACTACCCCCGTCGGCCCTTGGCCGCCTTCAACCCTGGCGCTGCCCTGCTGGACGACAAAGTGCTAGTGTTCCCGCGATTGGTGTTCGATTACCGCTCTTACACCTCTAGTGTGGGCATGTTCGAGGTACCGGTGGAGGACCTGCTGGAGCCGCTGACCGGCAGGAGGTTCCCCACTACTATCGTGCTTTGGCCCCAGCGGGCCTGGGAGGTGGACCGGGGTTGTGAGGACCCGCGGGTAAGCTTGAAGCCAAACGGCTTCCGCATTCTCTATACCGGGGTGGGCCGTCTGGAGGATGGGGATCGCTCAGGCTCCCAGGCAGTGCTTGCCTTTGCCGAACTGGATCGAGAGTTCCGCTTGGAGCGGAAAGGGTTCTTCCGGGTGCTGAGCGGCGAGGGGAAGTTCGTCCCCGAGAACAAAGACTCGGCCCTAATAGAGGCCCACGGCGAGCAAGCGACCGTACTCACCCGGCCCATGGGCCTAGGAAATGCCCCCGACATGTGCTGGCGGGCGGAGGCAGACCTGGGGAAACTGGTGATCCATGAAGAGACCTTGGAACCGATCCTGGCCCCTGAACCCTGGGAATACAAAGTGGGCTGGTCGACAAACGTCGTACAGCTTTCCGAGGACGAGTACCTGGTGGGTTGGCACGGCGTGCTCAAGGAGGACCTATCGTACCGGGACGGCTTGGCGCTTGTGAACAGGAACGGGGAGCTGCTGGCGATCTCAGATTACCTGTTGGCCCCCAAGGGGCTGTGCGAGGAGTACGGGGATAGGGCACTGGTAATCTTCGGGGATGGCCTACTGCTCTACAAGGAAACCCTAATCTGGATCGGCGGGGTTTCGGATTACTCCATCGGGGTGTTCACCGCCAAGTTGAGCGATGTCCTCCCCATGCTGCGGCGGATTTGAACGATGGAGAGCCCCTAACGGTCCTTCTGAGGGTTCATGGAATGCGGGTATGCCTAAGGTAGGCTTCAGCCTCAACAAGCCGGGGTGGTGCTCCTTTCAGGACCCCGCACCATTCCTCGACTTCTTGGCGTCGGTGGGTATAGGGGCGGTGGAGCTGCCGCTTGCGGTGTCAGGGGAGTTCGACCAGGGGGTGGCCGAGGCTGCCCTGGCCCGCGGCCTTGTGATCACCTTTCATCTCGTGTGGAAGCGGGAAGCTGTTTGGAAGTGGTATCGAGGATGGGGCAAGAGGACTGGACGTGCGGACCTGGAAGAGCTGTTGGCCACCCTGGACGAGTTGGCAGGGCGGCAAGGGGCACCGGTCTTGGTCGTTATCCACCCGTTCGATGATGGCCACGATCGGGAGCGGGGGCTGGCCATAACGGCCGATTTATGCCGCGGGTTGATCGAACGGACAAGGGCGCAACGTTGCAAGGTGCGTTGGGCCATCGAAAACATGCCCCATGATCCCGAAGCGCCCTCCCGTCCGGGTGACCGCCTACGGGAGCTCGAGGAGCTAGTGAGGGAAACGCCTGGGTTGGGGATCTGCTGGGACATAGGCCATTGGCACCTTACCCGGGAGACGGACCCGCACTGGAGTGGACCACTTACCGACCGTTTTGTGGGCCGAGTGATTCACACCCACGTGCACGACTGGGCTCCAGGACTAGGCGATCACCTGCCCCCAGGCCAGGGGACCGTCCCGTTCGCCAGGGCCCTACGGACTTTGCGGCAGGCTGATTATCGCGGTTGGCTCATCCTGGAACTGGACCGTGAGCGGACCCTTTGTTTTGGTCCACCCCAGGAGGTGATACGCGACGCCCTGGCCGTGATCCGAAGAGCGTGGATCGAAGAAGCGGAGGAAGGATGCGCACTATCTCAGTAGGGAAGCGGAGATATCCTGTGCGGTATTACCTCAAGCCCCTGAAAGTCAAGCTGTGGAAAGTCGAAGGTGATAGGCTTCGCCCATGTCGGGCCATTGCCGCCGGCTTCATCTCGAACCAGGTGCATTGTCCCTGGAGGAATATCCGGGGCTGGAAACCTGTCCTTTTGTGGCAAGCTCGGTGAGGAAGTTGCAGCCAAAGCTGGGGTTTGTGTTGCTCGAAGGAGGTAACGATGCCACGCCGGGTATTGTATGATCGCCATGGAAAACCAGTCTACCTCATTGGTGTGAACTACTGGCCCCGGCGCACGGCCCTGGAAATGTGGACCCAGTGGGACCCGGAGGGGATAGCCCAGGACCTGCGGGAGATGCGCGCCCTAGGCCTGAACACCGTCCGCTTCTTCCTGCGCACCGCCGACTTCGCCGACGCCGAAGGGAACCTCAAGGCCGAGGCCCTGAAGAGGCTGGACGCCTTCCTGGCCTTATGTCGGGAGCAGGGGCTATATGCCCTCCCTAGCTTCTTCGTCGGCCATATGTCGGGGATGAACTTCCCCATTCCCTGGGAAAAGGGGCGCGATTTCTACACCGACCCTGAGGTCCTGGCCCGCTCCCGCCGCTTCGTGCAGGCCATCGTGGCTCGCTACCGGGACGAGGAGGCCATCCTGGGGTGGCTTCTATCCAACGAGATCACTAACCACACCGGGAGGCGTGAGACCCACGTCCTGCTCTCCTGGATGCGGGAGCTCTACCGAGCGATCCGTGAACTCGATCCCCACCGTCCCATCGGGGTAGGTGACGGAGCGGACGATCTCAAAGGAGAGGGCCTCGGTTTTCCCGAAGGGACTCTGGAGGGGATCGGGGACCTGAGGGAAGGCGAGGATTTCGTAAGCCTTCACCACTACTACAACGATCCGGATCCCCTGCGCTTCAGTCATGCTCCGGCGGGAGTGGTACGCTTGTGCGACATCGGCCTGCCAGTGCTGGTGGAGGAATTTGGGGTGAGCACTGCCCTGTGGGCCGAATCGGCACAGGCGGACTATTTCCGGATCGTACTCTTCTCCACCTGGGCCGCCGGGGCGGCTGGAGCCCTGGCCTGGTGCTGGAGCGACTTCCCCACCACTGACCTGCCCCCGTATACCCATCACCCCCATGAGCTCTTCTTCGGCATCACCCGGGCCGACGGCGGCGAGAAGCGGGCTGCCGGAGAGATGCGCCGCTTCGCCCGCCTGATGGCCCAGGTGGACGCCACGTGCTGGGCTCCTGTGGCCTCGCAGGCAGCCATCTTGGTGCCGACAACGTTTTACGTCAACCATCCCTTTCGCAACATGGACCGCCCTCGCCTTTTCAAAGCCCTGCTCGAAGCCTACACCCTGGCGCGGATGGCCGGTTTCGACGTCGTTTTCATCCGCGAACCGGCACTCCCTCCGGAAAATGTGCGTTTGCTGCTAATCCCCTATGGCGACCTGCTGGCCTCCACCTGGTACGACCTGCGGGCCTGGGTAGAGGCCGGGGGCGTGCTATGGGCCGGGTTCGCCGGGGCGGTGCCCAACCTGGAGCAGCTCTTCGGCGTGCGGGTGGGCCGGCCGTCGGGTATCCTCGCTCCGTCCCAGGAAGAGCTGAAAGAACTGCGCCTGGTGGAGGCCCTCGGCGATCTGCGAGCGGGAGAGCAGATCGTCTTGCCCGCCGCTGACGTCCCCTATTTGCCCATCGCCCCGAGGGAGGCCAAGGTCTTGGCCGTGGATGGGGATGGCCACCCCGCTCTCACCGTCCACGCCAAAGGTCGGGGAAAGGAGTTCTTCTGCCCTCGCTCCCTGGAGTGGCTGCTGACACATGGGAGCGAATCTCATCGCCGGTCGCCGGCCCATCGTCTGTACCGGGCCTTGCGGACCGAGGCCGGTATCAGGCCACCCTTTGAAGCCCGGCACCCGGCGTTGAGCCTGAACCTCCTGGAAAACGAGGAGGGGGGACAACTCCTTGTGGCCGTCAACCATAGCGGTGCCTCGCTGGAAGAAGAGGTGCACTCCCAGCGGCCACCTCGTCGTATGTTGGACGTCGAAAGCGGAGAAGAGCTGAAGATACAGGAGGGGGTATTCCAGCTTTCGCTTGGGCCCTGGGGCGTGCGGGTGCTGAA
>JAGGRX010000011.1 GCA_021159405.1 Candidatus Bipolaricaulota bacterium
GGGTCCTGGTAAACGATGACCCTTGCCCTGATCATCGTGGCGGCCTTGGCCTTGGGAGGGGCCTACGTATGGTTCAGGGCCTGCTCACGGATGCGCCGGGGGAGCGCTCGCTTGGACCAAGCCTGGGCCGAGGTGGAGGAAGCCCTGGCGGCCAGACGAGCGGCCTTGGAAGGATTTGTCTCCACCCTAAAGGGGCTCGGCCTTGTGCCAAAGGCAAGGAGGGAACTGGAAGAAGTGCTTGGGCTCCTGGTGAAGGCTCAGCACGAGGGACCCAGGGCACTTGCCGAAGCAGACGAGCGGCTGCGGCTGGCGTTGCGCGCGGCGTATGCAGGCCTTCCCAGGACTCGACCTTCCTCCCTCCGGGAGGCGCAAAACCGCCTGGCCGAGGCCGAGGACGAGCTGGACCTTGCCCGTCGCCGCTACAACGAACTGGTGGTGGAGTGGAACATGCTTTTTTCGCGGTGGAGCTACCGACTCGCCGCCCGGCACCTGGGCCTGGACCGCCGCGAGCCGTATCTACTGCCCTCGGAAGAGGAAGAGTTCGTTCGCCGCCATGGTCCCCCGATTTAATCGCTTTCAGTTCACGGGAATTCTTGACGCGCAGAGACGGAAAGTGCTATAGTAAGCTTAAAGCTTTCAATATCATAGGAGGTGAGCATGGACAGGAAGCTGCTCGGTGCTGTGCTGGCCGCGGGGATCATGCTTGTCGGCCTGGGGGCTTGGGGGGCGGAGAAATACATCGTGGCCTCTGATATCCCCTGGGCGCCGTTTGAGATGGTGAACGAGGCCACCGGAAACTTCCTCGGGTTCGATCTGGATCTCATGCGGGCCATCGCCCACGTGGCAGGCTTTGAGATCGAGATCAGAAACATCGCATTCGACGCCATCATCGAGAACGTCCGTACCGGGCGGGCCGACATCGGGGCCTCCGGGTTCACCATCACCGAAGAACGGGAACGGAAGGTGGACTTCTCCATCCCGTACTTCCTCTCCAACCAGGCGGTGGTGGTGCGTAAGGACTCCGGCCTTAACATCGTCACGGCCCTGGCCGGGATGGGGCCGGCCAAAGCCGTTGGGGCTCAGAACGGCACCACGGGCTTCTACTGGGTCGAGGACAACATCCAGGGGGCCGGGATCGACGTCGCGCTCAAGGGGTACGAGACGTATCCTGCGGCCATCCTGGACCTGGTGAACGGGCGGATCGATGCGGTGATCCAGGACGAGCCGGCCTCCAAGGCCTCCATCGCCGCCTACCCCGACAAGCTCACCATCGCCGGCATCATCAACACCAATGAGTACTTCGGGTTCCTGGTGGCCGAAGGTGACCCTAAAGGGCTGCTTCCCCGGATCAACCACGCCCTGAACAAACTTGGGCTCACCGTGCGGGAGCTTCCCGGGGGGGTCAAGGAGCTGGTGATCAAGGAGGGGAGCTTCATCGCCGGCCTTCAGGAGATCTACTTCGGCCCGGACCTGAACGCTGTGACCGCCGCTTGGGAGGAGTGCAAGGACCTGCTCCTCGGTGGAGATCTGGACGGGTATATCCAGTGTATGAAGGGCAAGCTAGGCCTGTAGCTTGCGGGTGAGAAGAAGGCTGCGTTGAACTGGGGGTCCCTCCTTTTAGAGGGGCCCCTCACCCTATTTCCTAACATCTTGGGATGGAGTTCTTCCGGCAGCTCTGGGAGGTAGGGAGATACCTGCCGATGTTGCTCCGGGCGTCCACGGTGAACCTGGAGCTCCTGGGAGCACTGCTTGTGATCGGCTTTTTGATAGGCACCTTGGTGGCCCTGCTCCAGGTGTACGGGGGCCGCTTTTTGGGGACGGTGGCCTACATATACGAGTGGGTATTCCGCAGTGTCCCTGCGCTAGTGCTCCTGTTTTTGTTTTACTTCGGACCTTCTGAATTCGGCTGGTACATTTCCCCCTTCCTCGCCGCTTCCCTGGCCTTGGGGCTCAGGTCCTCGGCCTACCAATCCCAGATTTTCCGAGGGGCTATTCAGGCCATCCCCACCGGCCAGATGCTGGCCGCCCGCGCCCTGGGGATGTCCCGGGTGCAGGCCCTCTTGCACGTGATTTTGCCCCAGGCCTTTCGCCTGGCGATCCCGGGGTGGTCCAACGAGTTTTCGTCGGTGGTGAAAGACACCACCCTGGCCTATGTGGTGACCCTGAACGAGATCATGCGCTATGCAAAAATCATCATGGACCGCCGCTATGACCTGGCCATGGCCACATTCATCATGGTGGCGTTGATATTCCTGTTTTTCACCTATTCAGGGAACTGGCTCCTAGGTCAGATGGAAAGGCGCTTCCGCATCCCGGGCTTGCAGATGCCGGGTGCGTCGGGCACCGTGCTGTGAAGGTGGAAAGGTCATGAACGCGCTGCTTGTGGTAGAGGACGTGCACAAAAGGTACGGCAAGGAAGAGGTACTAAAAGGGGTCTCCTTTCAGGTGGAGAAGGGGGAGACCAAGGTGATCATCGGCCCATCGGGGACCGGGAAATCCACGCTCCTTAGGTGCATCAACCGGCTCACCGAGCCGGATCGGGGGCGGGTTTGGCTCGATGGGGTAGAGGTGACTTCTCCCAAGACGAACATCAATCGCATTCGGGCCCAAATCGGGTTCGTGTTCCAGGACTTCAACCTGTTCACCCACCTCACCGCTTTGGACAACGTGAGGCTTGGGCCCATGCGGGTGAAGGGGATGAAGAAGGACGAAGCCACCAGGCTTGCCCAGGAGGAGCTGGCGCGGGTGGGGCTGGCGGACAAGGCGGATGCCTACCCAGCCGAGCTCTCAGGTGGGCAGCAGCAACGGGTGTCCATCGCTCGGGCGTTGGCCATGAACCCGAAATTGATCCTGTTCGACGAGCCTACCAGCGCCCTGGACCCAGAGCTCATCGGCGAAGTGCTTCAGGTGATGATCAAGCTTGCCCAGGAGGGAATGACCATGGTGGTGGTGACCCACGAGATGGGGTTTGCCCGGTCGGTGGCCGACGAGATCATCTTCATGGAGAAGGGCGTGATCGTGGAACAGGGGCCACCGGCCCAGCTCTTTTCCTCCCCCAAGCACCCGCGTACGGCGGAGTTTTTGCGCAAGATCACCGAGCTTTATGGGGGAGAGGGATGACCACGTTCTACTTCGAGTGGTGGTTTTTGCCCAAGCTCGCCCAAGGGCTGGTGCTCACGGTAGAGATCACGGCCGCTTGTATCGCCTTTGGGTTTGTTTTAGGGGTGCTGCTCGCACTGGGGCGGGTGTACGGCCCCAAGCTCATCTCCATCCCCTGCAGCATCTACATCCATTTCTTCCGGGGCACCCCCCTTCTCACCCAGCTTTTCATCGTGTACTTCGGCCTCCCAAACTGGGGGATTCACCTATCGGCATTCACCAGCGGCATCCTGGCCTTGGGCCTGAACACCGCGGCTTATCAGGCGGAGTACTTCCGGGGGGCCATCCAGGCGGTGAAGGGGGGGCAGATGCTGGCCGCCCGGTCCCTCGGCATGTCGCGGATCCAAGCCATCCGGTACGTGATCCTGCCCCAGGCGTTCCGGATCGTGATCCCCTCTTGGTCAAACGAGCTCATCCTGATGCTCAAGTACTCTTCAATAGTTTTCTCCATCTCGCTCCTTGATCTCATGGGAATGGGGAAGCGCATCGCCGCCCGGTACTTTAATTACTTTGAGGTGTTCATCGTGGTGGCGCTGTTCTATCTGGTGCTGGTGTTCTTGCTGTCGCAGTCCCTAAGGTGGCTGGAGCGGCGAGTGCGAGTGCCAGGGCTGGGGGCCCCTGGCCTGCGTTGAGCTCCCTTCCCGGTTTCCTGAAAGCCGAAGCAGCGCTTTCTCTAGCACCTTAGCTGCTTTTAGGAACTCCGCGAGTTCGAGGTGCTCGTGGGGGGTGTGGTCCAGGGCGGAGTCCCCTGGGCCGTAGGCGAGGATGGGGCAGCCCCAGACCGGGCCCACCACGTTCATATCTGAAGTTCCGGTCTTGAGCTTGAAGCGAGGGCGGCCACCTTCCGCCCGGATGGCCTGAAGGAACGCCCTCACCAAGGGGGTGTTCTTGGGGGCCAGGAAGGCCGCTTCCCCGCCCCGGAAGCTCACCGTCGCCTCTCCGGCCGCCTTCCGGATCTCCCCCTTCAAGGCCTCCGCCGCAAGCCCTGGGGGAAGCCGGAGCGTGAGCTCCAATTCCACCCGATCCCGCAGGCCGTCCGAGGAGAAGGAAATGTTGCGGGGGGCCACGTCCAAGCGCTGGAAGGCGCCTGTCTTCCCCCGATTGAACCGGCGGGCAAGGAGGGAAAGCCTCCGACCGAAAACGAACGCCTGCTCCAGGGCAGAGGGCCGGGGGGAGGCGGAGTGGTTCGTAGGAAGCTCAAGGAGCCAGTCCACCACCAGCCGCCCTTTATAGCCCAAGGTGATCCCCTGCCAGCCGCTCGGCTCCCCTATGATGACCATCTTGGGTCGGAAGCAGGGGAGGATGTGCTTTGCCCCCTCCCCTTCCGCTTCCTCCCCCACCG
>JAGGRX010000001.1 GCA_021159405.1 Candidatus Bipolaricaulota bacterium
GCTAGGATTCGCGGAGGTGACGGCTATGGAGCACGAGCTACTTAGGGACGCCAAGGCCCACATGGAGAAGACCCTGGAGGTGCTCAAGTCGGAGCTAGGGAAGGTGCATACTGGACGGGCCAATCCGGCCCTGTTGGAGGACGTGATGGTCGACTACTACGGGACCCCCACCCCGCTCAAGCACCTGGCCAACATCGTGGCCCCGGACCCGGACATGATCGTGGTCCGCCCGTTCGACAGGTCCCAGATCGGGGCCATCGAGCGGGCCATCCTGGCCGCGGACCTGGGCCTCAACCCCCAGAACGACGGACAGATCGTGCGGGTCAAGGTGCCCCGGCTAACCGAACAACGCCGCAACGAGCTGGTGAAGATCGTCCGGGCCAAGGGGGAGGAAGCCAAGGTGGCCTTGCGCAACATCCGCCGGGACGTCCGCGAAAAGTTGGAGGACCAGAAGAAGGAAGGGGCCATCTCTGAAGACGATTTCTACCACCTCCGGGATGAGCTTGACAAGCTCACCCAAGATTATGCGAAACGGGTGGATGGGCTCGTTGAGAAAAAGAGCCAGGAGATGCGCACCCTGTGAGGCGGGATCTGTTTAAGGCCTCTTTGATAGGCCTTCCTGAAGCTTTTGGGGTCGGTATCCCACTGGCATTGGGCCTGGGGACCATCTCCCCAGCCTGGAGTGGTGGGGTGCTGCTCGGGCTTACGGCCGTGGCGGCCGGGCGCTTGGTGGGAACCTTGTTCCTGCGGGCCCTGCCCCGGGGAGGACGTGTGGGCCTCGCCGCCGGGCTGATGGGCGCAGCGCGCCTGTTCCTGATGGCAGGCATAGCGGTGGGCGGGATCTACTTGGGCCTGCCCCCCCTGGCCGTGGCAGCGGGCCTTGCCTTGCCCCCCCTTGTGCTCTGGGCCAAAGTGATTATCCTTCACAAGTTGCCATGTCAGGGGAGCTAGGCAAGAAACTCATCCTCCACCTCAAGGTGGGGGGGATGGACATCGCCTTTGACCTTGTGGTCATGGCGGTGGCCGTGGGAGTCACCCTGCTGCTCGTGCTCCTCTCCTGGTGGCTCCGGCGGGGGCTGCCGCAGGATCCGGAGGCTCCGCCCACCCGCCGGGCGGCTCTACTCGCAGCCGCCATGGAGCTCGCGGAGACGCAGCTTTTGGGAGGCTATCCCAAGCGGCTGGCCCGGGATCTCCTCCCCCTCATCACGACCATCTTCCTATACGTTCTGTTCTGCAACTGGGTCAGCATCCTCCCCATCCCTTATATCGCCTCTCCCACCCAGGACATCAACGTCACCTTCGGCCTGGCCCTGATGGTGTACACCATGGTTCACGTGTACGGGGCCCGGGAGCGGGGCCTGAAGCGGCACCTGAAGAGCTATCTTGAGCCGTACCCGTTCCTCCTCCCCATGAACCTGATCGGGGACTTCGGCCGAACGCTATCGCATGCGTTCCGTCTTTTCGGAAACATCTTGGGAGGGGCGATCCTCACCACCATCGTGCTCGAACTGGCGGGGAAGGCCATGCGGTTCCCCATGCTGGCCCCGGTCGCCTTCCTGGGAGGGGTGTCTTTGGGGACGCTTTTGAACGCCTGGTTCGGCCTGTTCGTTGGGGCAATACAGGCGCTTGTGTTTGCGCTTTTGGCGTCGGCATACATCCACATCGCCGTGGAGTGAAGGAGGTTTGAATGACAGGAGCGGACATCATTGCAGCGGCCAAGTATCTGGCTGCGGGGTTGTGTATGGGGTTGGGGGCCATCGGTCCGGCCATCGGCGAGGGAATGGCGGCCTCCCATGCTCTGGACGGGATGGCCCGGCAGCCGGAGATGGAGGCCTCGCTCCTCCGCACCATGATCATCGGCCAAGCGATCACCGAGTCCACCGGGATCTACTCCCTGGTGGTGGCCATCATCCTCATCTTCGTGGCCTAAGGAGGAAAGGTGAAACTGGAGTGGGGGACGATCGTAAAGACCATCAACTGGACCTTCGTCTTCAACCTGATCAACTTCGCCCTGCTCCTGTGGCTGCTTAAGCGCCTGCTCTACAAGCCGGCCTTAAAGTGGCTGGATGCCCGGCGGGCCCGGGAGGAGGAGCGCCTGCGGAGGGCCAAGGAGGCCGAGGAGAAGGCCCAAGAGCTGGTGAAAAAGCAGGAAGAACTCCTGTCTCAGGCCAACCGCCAGGCCCAGGAGATCTTGTCCGCCGCCGAGGCCCAAGCCCAGGAGATCTTAAAGACGGCGCGGGAGGAGGCCCATGCCCAGGCCCGGGTGATCCTGAAGGAAGCGGAGGAAGCCGCGGCCCGGAAGGCGGAGGAGACCTTGGCCGACCTCAGGCGGGCCTACGCCGACCTGGTCATCCTGGGGGCGAGCAAGGTGCTGCAGCGCGAGGTGCGCCCCGAGGACCACCAGCGGCTGATCTCCGAGCTGGCCCAGAGGATCGATGCCCGACTTCTCTCCTGACCCATGGCCCAGGAAACCGTGGCCAAGCGGTATGCCGAGGCCCTGTACGAGCTGGCCAGTAAGGAAGGCCTGGAAGACCGGATCGGGAGGGAGTTGGCCCAACTGGAGAGGCTGTGGAAAGCCCTGCCGGAGCTGGGGAAGTTTTTGGCCCATCCCCTCATCCCCCGGGAGGCGAAGGAGCGGGTGGTGGAAGCGCTGACCGAGGGGATGCATCCTTATGTGCACAACCTGCTCCTGTTGCTGGTGAGGAAGGGGCGGGTGGCCCTGCTCCCCCTGATATGGGACCAGTTCCTGGAGGCAGGGGAGGAGCAGGGGAAGCTGGTGCACGTGCTGCTCCGGGTCGCCCGGGACCCGTCGGAGGAGGAGCTTTCCCGGCTGCGGGCCCGTCTGGAGAAGGCCCTGGGAAAGCCGGTGGCCCTGTCCCTGGAACGGGCGCCGGAGCTGTTGGCCGGGGCGGAGCTTGTGATAGCGGGAAGGCGCTTGGACGCCTCGCTGCAGGGCAGGCTAGCACGGCTGGCCGCCAGCCTTAAGGAGTGAGATATGGCGAGAAGAGATGAGATCGCCACGATCATAAAGGAACAGATAAAGAACCTGGGCGCGGACCTTGAGATGGAGGAGGTCGGGGTAGTGGTGGAGGTGGGGGACGGGATCGCCCGGGTGTGGGGGCTCAGGTCCGCCGTGTCCTCCGAGCTCCTCCGCTTCCCCGGGGACATCTATGGACTCGTCCTCGACCTCCAGGAGGACTCCGTGGGGGTGGCCCTCCTGGGGCCGGACGAGGAGATCAAAGAGGGGGACGAGGTCAGGAGAACCGGCCGGGTGCTCCAGACTCCGGTTGGGGAGGGTTTCCTCGGCCGGGTGGTGGATCCCTTGGGGCGGCCTTTGGACGGAGGCCCCCCCATTGAACCCGCCGGCTACCGCAAGACAGATGCCAAGGCCCCGGGGGTGATAGCCAGAAAGCCGGTGGATACCCCCCTTCAGACCGGGATCAAGTGCATCGACGCCCTCACCCCCATCGGGAGGGGGCAAAGGGAGCTGATCATCGGCGACCGTCGCACCGGAAAGACCGCCATCGCCGTGGACACCATCATCAACCAAAAGGGGCAGGACGTCTTCTGCATCTACGTCGCCATCGGCCAGAAGTCCTCCACCATCGCCAAGGTGGTGGATGCCCTCAAGCGGTATGGGGCCATGGAGTACACCACCGTGGTGGCCGCGGCGGCCGAGGACCCCGCCCCCTTGCAGTACATCGCCCCCTACGCCGGGTGCGCCATGGGGGAGTACTTCCGCGATCGGGGACAGGACGCCCTGATCGTCTACGACGACCTCTCAAAGCACGCGGTGGCCTACCGAGAGATCTCGCTCCTTCTCAGGCGGCCGCCGGGCAGGGAGGCCTACCCAGGGGACATCTTCTACACCCACTCCCGGCTCCTTGAGCGGGCGGCCAGGCTTTCGGACGAGCACGGCGGGGGGTCGCTGACCGCCCTGCCCATCGTGGAGACCAAAGCCGGCGACATCACCGCCTACATCCCCACCAACCTCATCTCCATCACCGACGGGCAGATCTACCTGGAAAGCGATCTTTTCAACAAGGGGCAGCGGCCGGCGATGAACGTGGGGCTCTCTGTGTCGCGCGTGGGCGGGGCGGCCCAGATCCCGGCCATGAAGGAGGTGGCAGGCCAATTGCGCCTAGAGCTCGCCCAGTACCGGGACCTGGCGGCGTTCGCCGAGTTCGCCCAGGAGCTGGACGAGGCCTCCCAAGCCCAGCTGGCCCGAGGCGAGCGGGTCATGGAGATGCTCAAGCAGCCCCAGTACCAGCCGATGCCGGTGGAGGAGCAGGTGGCGGCCCTGTACGTGGCCGTGTCGGGGTATCTGGACGACCTTCCGGTGGAGTCGGTGGCAAGCTTCGAGCAGCGGTTCCTAGCCTACCTCAAGGAGGAGCACCCAGAGGTCCTGGAAGAGATTCGCCGCGAGCGCCACATGACGGAGAACGTGCGTGCCGGCCTGGAGCGGGCGGTCAAGGCGTTCAAGGAATCCTT
>JAGGRX010000068.1 GCA_021159405.1 Candidatus Bipolaricaulota bacterium
CCGTAGCCGGGTTGTTGAGGCTCGGCCGTGGGTTCGAATCCCACTCCCTCCGCCACAAATCGGTGCACCGGTGCAAGCAGACGGTGTACCGGTGTGATCAGGGAGTGTACCGGTGCACAAGTTGGCCGGTTCAAGCTTGAGAACCGGTACACTGGTTAACCGGTGAACTGCCTTTATGCGCCCGTAGCTCAGGGGACAGAGCGCTGGCCTCCGGAGCCAGAGGTCGCAGGTTCAAATCCTGCCGGGCGTACCAGGTGGACCTGTAATTGGAACCGGGTCAGGCTTCTTCAGGTCGTGATTTCCGCCCCGCGGCATTTTTAAGGAGTCGATCCCCTAAACACGCCATTTCCGGTCCCGTAGGATGAGCTCGATTCCTCCATGTGACCCGGCGGCAAATCGGCCTTCTTTTGGGGACAAATTCGTTCCAGTAAGGACGCGGCCGGCGCAAACGGCCCACCTTCCACGCCTTCAGGAGAAGATGAATCCGGGGATGTCTGGAAGGTGTATAGTGAAAAGGAGGTGACGGTATGCGCATAATTGCGGTGATTGCATTGGTGGTTGTGGGTTTGGCCATGCCGGGCTGGGCACAGGTTGCAAGCAGTGCCTCGAGCTTCGCCTCCTCGGAGGAGCCGGCCCGCGTCACGATCGGGACGTTCACCTTTGTGCAGGGAGAAAGGCTCGCCCTGGAGATCGAGCGAGAGGAACCTTGTCCCTGTATGTGCGATGAGCTTCTCGTGTTAGGCTTCCGGGTTCTGGATTCCGAAGGGAACCCGGTCTATGTCGACGAGGCCAACTCCTACCCGGTCCCGGCGGGGGATTGGACCGGCAGGTGGGACTTGGTGGACGGATCCGGGGTGCCGGTGCCGGAGGGGAATTATACCGCGGTGGTAAAGACCTCAATCGGCGAGTTTCGAGCTGAGCTTCAGGTGGTGGCCCCCGGGACGGCCCTTCTGGGAGGCCACAGCCTGGCCAAGGCCTCGGTGTGCGGGATCTCCCTTGCTGTTTACAAGCTGGCCGGGGAAACGGAAAACGGTGGTCAGGTGTCATTGCGGGTGGGGGAGAAACTCCTGGTCGCCCTCACCGGGAACCCAACTACCGGTTACGAGTGGGAAGTGGAGGACGAGCCCCCGTTCCTGTCGCGTATTGAGGGTGCGGCGTATCGCCCGAGCTCTACGCTCATAGGTGGGGGCGGGGTTTTCTACTTTCGCTATGAGGCGACCGAACCGGGCGAGGGGCGACTTTCCTTCACCTATCGGCGTCCGTGGGAGGCCGTCCCCCCGGAGCGGACCTTCTCCATCACCGTGACCGTTCGCTAGCCGGGCTTGGGATGCTCTTTCGGGCAAGCCGGTCGGCCCGCTCGTTCTCCGGGTGGCCGGCGTGTCCGGCCAGCCAGTGGAAACGCACCTTGTGAACCCTCGTCAGACGGTCCAGCTCCCGCCACAGGTCTTCGTTGGCCACAGGCAAAAGCCGCCTCCCCTGGCGCCGCTTCCAGCCGTTTTCCTTCCACCGGGGAAGCCACTCGGTGATCCCCCGCTTGAGATAAGCCGAGTCGGTGAAAAGGTCCACCTCGGCCGGCTCTTTGAGGGCCCTGAGGGCCTCGATCGCCGCCCGGAGTTCCATCCTGTTGTTTGTGGTATGTGCCTCTCCGCCTGTGATCTCCTTGCGGTAGGGGCCCCAGATGAGAACAGCCGCCCAACCCCCCGGGCCCGGGTTCCCCTTACAGGCGCCATCGGTGTAGATCTTCACCCGCTTCACAAGCTTAGGATATAGCCGCTTATCTCCGAGCGAAAACCGGTGCCATAGATCACCCGCCGCAAATAGAGCGGTCGGGGGATCTTAAGCGTTATCCTGTCGGAAGCCTTTTTTCGGTGCCATCCCTCACACCAGCCTGCGCGTGCGCTCGGCCGCCTTGCGGCGGAGCTCCTCCACTTGGTCGGTGGCCTCCCAGGTGGGGGACAGGTCCACCCGACCGAAATGGCCATAGCAGGAAAACGGCTCGTAGATCGGCCTTCTTAGCTGGAGGCGCTCGATGATGGCCGCCGGGCGGAAGTCGAACACCTTAAGGACGATCTCCCTGAGCTCGTCGTCGGGCATGATACCGGTTCCGAAGGTATCCACGTTGACGGCCAAGGGGCGAGCACGGCCAATGGCATAGGCCACCTGGATCTCGCATTCCTTGGCCAGCCCAGCCGCCACCACGTTCTTGGCCACGTACCTGGCCATGTAAGAGCCGGACCGGTCCACCTTGGTGGGATCCTTCCCGGAGAAGGCGCCGCCGCCGTGAGAGCCGTAGCCGCCATAGGTGTCCACGATGATCTTGCGCCCGGTCATGCCTGTATCCGAGGCCGGACCGCCCACCACGAACCTGCCGGAGGTGTTGACCAGGACCTCGGTATCCTCGTCCAGCCAGCCGTCCAGGACCGGCTCCACCACCAACCGGCGGATGTCCGCGGCCAGGTCCCCTAGCTCTACCTCCGGGGCGTGTTGGGCTGCGATGAGTACCGTGTGCACGCGAACGGGGCGTTTTCCCTCATAGCTCACCGTGACCTGCGTCTTCCCGTCGGGCCGCAGGTAGGGGAGGCTCCCGTCCTTGCGCACCTCGGCCAGACGCTTGGCCAGCTTGTGGGCCATGGTGATGGGGAGGGGCATATACTCCGGGGTCTCACAGGTGGCATAGCCGAACATGATCCCCTGGTCCCCGGCCCCGATCAGGTCGTACTGATCCTGCGATCCTGCACGCGACTCCGTGGCCTTGAGCACGGCCTGAGCGATGTCCGGGGATTGCTGCCGGAGGGCATTTACCACGGCGCAGGTTTCATGGGACAGGCCGAAATCCGGGTCGGTATAGCCCACCTCCTTGATCACCCTGCGGGCGATTCTCTCCGGTTGGATCGTGGCCTCCGTGGCGATCTCCCCACCCACCAGGACCAGGCCTTGCATGACGAACGTCTCACAGGCCACCCGGCCCTGTGGGTCCTGGGCCAATACGGCGTCGAGCACCGCGTCCGAGACCCGATCCGCAATCTTATCCGGATGCCCCTCGGTAACGGATTCAGAAGTGATAAGTTTGGTGCGCACTGAACCTCCTTACCCTCTCGATTTTCAATCCCGTGATGGTAGGTTCCCCCTCCCCGGCGTGCAAGCCCGTAGGGTACAATAGCAAACCATGGCGCGCTTTGAATTTGGTTACGGACGGGAAAAGCTTTCCTTTGAGGTGCCCGATGACAACCTCCTCTCCGTGCTTGAACCCAAACCCGCCCCCACCGTGCCCCTTGAGCGGGCCTTCGCCGAAGCCTGGGAGGCTCCTATCGGAAGCGAGTCCCCTGCGGGCCTTTTCCGCTGCGGCGAAAAAGTGGTTGTGGTGGTCCCGGACCACACCCGGGCGGTCCCCACCCGAAAGCTTCTTTCCCTGCTTTGGGAGCGCCTGAAGGGCAGGGTGCGCCCGGAGGACGTGACGATCGTGGTGGCGACCGGCACGCATCGTCCCTCTCGGGAAGAGGAGCTTTCCCGCATGTTGGGCGAGTTTCGGAATCTATTCCGGGTAGAGATCCACGACGACACACGGTGTGAGGAGATCGGCCGCACCCGCCGGGGCATCCCGGTGGCCGTGAACCCCGTCGTGCTCTCCGCCGACCGGGTGATCACCATCGGCCACATAGGCATGCATTATTTCGCTGGCTATTCCGGGGGGCCGAAGATGATCCTGCCCGGGGTGTGCGGAGCGGAGACCATCCGGCTTAACCATGAGCAGATCGTCGATCCCAAGGCCTACGCCTGCGTTTACGAGGACAACCCCATCCACGCCGAGATGCGCGAGGTGGCGAAGATGGTGGGGGTGGATCTTATAGTGGACGTGATCCAGGCCCCCCAGGGGGTCCTTAAGGTGGTGGTGGGCGACGTGAACGAGGCCCATCGCGCTGGCGCGCGGTTTTGGGACCGGTATTTCCAGGTACAGGTTCCAGAGAAAGCCGACCTCGTTATCGTCTCGCCTGGCGGGCATCCCCGGGATATCAACCTGTACCAAGCCCACAAGGCCATCTTCAACGCGGCCCGGGCCGTGCGGGACGGGGGCATGATCCTGCTCATCGCTGCCTGCCCCGACGGCTCTGGGCACCCCGTGTTCGAGGACTGGGCTCGCAGAAGCCGCTCGCTTTCCGATGTCCTGGAGATCATGAAACAAGAGGGGTTTAAGATCGGTGGCCACAAGGTTTACTTCTTGGGGAAGGATAGGGAAAGGGGCATCGAGCACTTCCTCATCTCGGAGATGCCGGACCAGGAGGCCCAAGCGCTTTGGATGAAGCCGGTCAGAGGAGTTGACGAGGTGTTAGCCCATGCCCGGGCCCGGTACGGGGCGGGCTTTTCCGTTACCGTGATGCCCCACGGCGCCGACACCTTCCCCGTCTTCTAGTGGAGGCGAGCGGGCTCGAACCGCCGACCTCCGGCTTGCAAAGCCGGCGCTCTCCCAGGCTGAGCTACGCCCCCACAGCCAA
>JAGGRX010000047.1 GCA_021159405.1 Candidatus Bipolaricaulota bacterium
TTCCCCGCTCGGCTGCCGCGAGCATCCACCGTCGGATCACCTCCGGGCTTTTTATCCAGCGGCGGGGTAGAAAGTGAACCGAAAGGCCATAAATGGGAGGGCAAAATAATGCCTCCTTGTGGCATCGGCCTTCTGCGGGTGTGGCCAAGGGACGCCTTAGGGCCTCGCCTCGGCGAGGAGCTGACGGAGGAACTTCCGCAGGGGAATGGTGGCGGCGCAGCAGACCCTGTCCGCCCCACCATAAAAGACGAAAAGCTCTTCCCCCAGGACCACCGCCCCCTCGGGGAAGACCACGTTCGGCATATCCCCCTCGAGCTCGTAGGGCTCCTCGGGGACGAGGATCGGCTCTTTCGTCCTCGCGATCACCTTCCAGGGTTCCTCCAAATCGAGGAGGGCCGCCCCGGCACGGTAGACCCTCTCCCCGTCCACCCCGTGGTAGATGAGGAGCCACCCCTCCTCGGTCTCTATCGGCGGGGCCCCGGGGCCGATCTTGTAGGACTCCCAGGGCTCCCTTGGTGCCATGACGAGCCTGTGGCCGTACATCCTCCCGGGGAGATCGTCGAGGTAGGCGAACCAGATCCCGGGCCGCTCGCAGCCGTAGTCCGGGCCGATCCAGTTGGAGGGCCGGTGCAGGGCCGCGTACTTGCCGCCGATCCTCTTGGGGAAGAGGACGGTGTCCCGCTCGTCGGCGTCCCAGGGGGTGATGAGCCCCAGGCGCTCGAAGCGCCCGAAGTCCCGGGACACCCGCGCGAGACCGATCCTGGTGATCGCCAGCTCCCGCTTGGGGATCCCCAGCCGCACCCGCGCCCCTCCCGGGGGGAAGGGGGTGGGGGTGATGACGTAGGTCATGAAGAGCTCCCCCTCGATCTCGGTGAGCCGGGCGTCCTCCACCGAGACCTCCCAGATGCGGGGATCCGGACGGAAAGCGGGCTCGGGATCGCGCTCGATCAGGTTAAGGTCTTCGTCGAAGACGGCATGTCCGAGGCAGGAGGCGTAGTTCCAGTAGTCCCCTATCGCCCGGTAAAGGAGGTGGATCCTCCCGTCCACGTACGCCGCGGCGGGGTTGAAGACCGCGGCCCCTTCCCAACCGAATCCCCTGGGCCTTAAGATAGGGTTCCTCTTGTGACGGACGAGCACACTCTCCTCCTCAGATCGCCAGCTTCCGGCGCAGGTAGTCTCGCAACTTTACATCCTCGCCGATCGCTTCCATGACGCGTGGCCAACGTCGCCAGAACTCGAGGAACGAGGCGAGGGCACGCTTGGAGAAGGCCAGGGCCTCGTCCACGATCTCCTCGGGGAGGCCCCGTTCTTTGAGGGCCTTCTTGGCTTCCTCCTCGAGCCCCTCGCCGAGGAAGGCGCCGGGATAGGGGGCCAGCTCCTCGGGAGGGATCGGCTCGAGCCCCGCGGCTCTATGCGCCGCCTCGAGCTTCGAGCGCTCGTAGATGAACCGGATCACGTCCTCCCTCAGTTGGTCCCGACCGGGAGGGGGGAGGTGCACGACCGCAAGTTCCTTATCGAAGAAGAACCGAAAGCCCTTGAAACGGGCGTTGAGCACGTAGTCGATGTCCTCACCCCTGGGGATGTAGGGATCGAAGGGAACCTTTACGTAAAGATCCCCGTGGATCACCATATTGCCGCCGTAAACGAGGCAAGTCTCCACCAATCTCCCCGGCTTTCCTTCGAGGACTTCGAGGGCGTTCTGCATGATGGCGAGCTTTCGGGAGAAGATACTGGTTTCATTTCCTTGGCTCATCCGCTCGGCCGGGGGGAGCCTCCGCCCGGCTGCGTCGAGGTAAAAGCCCCCCTTCCCGAGAACCCGGTGCCCCCCATGCGTCTCGCCCAGGAACTCCAGGGCCTTGGCGAGGAAGTCCGGGTCGGCCACGACCTCATCGTCGTCGAGGCTCACCATCGCCTCGGCCCCGAGGCCCTGGGCGATGACGAGCTGGAGGTTCCGCACGTTCCCGTAGCCCTGGAGGGAGAAGAACCGCTGTGCGAAGCCCAGCTCGCGGAGCCTTTCCTTCAGGAAGGCGAGGTCTTTCGCCCCGAAGCAGGCGATCGGGAACGCTCCCCTGAAGGGGGAGATGAGCTCCTCCACCTTCCCCTCGGCCGCGGCCTCGAGCTCCGGGGCGGCGGTGGCCGCGATGACGAAGACCCCGAAATCGGACCCCCTGAGCTCCCGTAAGCTCTCCAGGAGCCGCACAAGAGTCCCCTCCCGGTCCAGCGGGGTCGGGTGGTCATAGGAGACACGCTCGCGACCTCCCTCCCCTTCGGGAAAGGTCCAATAGGTGGGCACCGTGATAATCGCCTTCAGGTCCTCGGCCAAGTGGCCTCCTTTCACTCCTTGAGCCCGCCCACGGTGATCCCCTCGATGAAGTACTTCTGGGCCACGAGGAATACGAGAATCATCGGCAGGATCGAGAGGGTCGCGGCCGCCATCATCAGGTGCCACTGGGTCATCCCCGCTCTCAACCCCTTGAACCCCAGGATCCCCAACGACAGGACCTTCATGTTGTCGGTGTTGGTGACGATGAGGGGATAGGTGAAGTCGTTCCATGCCCCGCGGAAGGAGAAGATGAGGAGCGCCGCCAGGGCAGGCCGCGCCAGAGGTAGCATGATGCTCCGGAAGATCCGGAACGGGCTCGCCCCGTCGATGATCGCCGACTCCTCGAACTCCTTAGGGATCGTGAGGAAGAACTGTCGCAGGAGGAACACGTTGAACGCCCCTCCGAACGCCCCCAGGGCGTGGGGCACGATCAGCGCCCAGTAGGTGTTTATCCAGCCGAGCTTCTTCATGAGGACAAAGGTGGGCACCATTAGGGTCTCGAAGGGGACCATGAGCGAGCTCAGAAGAAGAAAGAAGAGGAAATCCTTCCCCGGGAAATTCAACCGTGCGAAGGCATACGCGGCCAACGTGCAGAAGATGAACTGCCCCAGCATCCGTCCTACCGTCACGATGATCGTGTTGAGCCAGTAACGGCCGAAGTCCATCAACCGGAAGATCTCCACGTAGTTCTCCCAATGTGCGGGCCTGGGGATCCATTGCGGCGGCATGGTAAACACCTGGTTCAGGTCCTTGAGCGAGGTGGAGATCATCCAAATGAAGGGCAGCACCTCGGTGATCGCAAAGAAGATCACCAACGCATAAGTTATCGTGACCAGGAACGCCCGCCGCGCCTCGTAAACGTCTTTATGCATAGTGCACCCATCTCCTTTGAATCCGCCACTGGATCAAGGTGGCGATGACCAGAACCAAAAGGAGGAAGACCGACTGGGCACAAGAGTACCCCATCTTGAACCACTCGAAGGCGTTCTTGTAGATGTAGAACACGATGGTGGTGGTCGCCTCCCTGGGGCCGCCCTCGGTGAGGATGTAGGCCTGTTGGAAGATCTGGAAGGAGTTGATCATCGTGGTGATTACCACGAAGAAGGTGGTGGGGGACAGAAGCGGCAGGGTGATGTAACGGAACTTGTGCCACGCGGTGGCCCCGTCGATCTCCGCGGCCTCGTAGTAGGTCTTGGGGATGCCCTGGAGCCCGGCCAAGAAGATCACCATGTTGAAGCCTGTTCCCTTCCAGATGCTCATGAGGATCAGCCCGGGCATGGCCCATTTGGGATCGAGGAGCCAGTTCACCTTCGGGAGCCCAACCAGACCAAGGAAGTAGTTGACGAGGCCGTAGTTCGGGCTCAAAAGCCACCGCCACACCATGGAGACCGCCGCCATCATGGTGACGGTGGGGAGGAAGTAAATGAGGCGGAAGAAGTTGCGGCCTTTGAGGAATTTTTGGTTGAGGAGGATCGCCCAGAAGAGGGCCAGGGGAACCCCCAGGATGAGAATGCCGATCGTGTAGTAAACGGTATTGCCCACGGCCCTGAGGAAGTGCACATCGTGGAACATCCGGAGGTAGTTTCCAAACCCTATCCACTCCTTGGGGCCGATCCCGGGCCACTTGTAGAGGCTGAGCATGATCCCCGAGATCATGGGGTAGACCATGAAGAGGAAGAATCCGGCCATCACGGGGAGGACAAACAGATACCCCCAGAACCACTGTTTGTATTTGTAGCGGCCGAGTTTCGCGAACATTTGGAAACAAAAAGGGGCGGGCCGAACAAGCCCGCCCCTGAGTTCCCGCTATTAGCCTCCGGCCATGATGCGGTCGATCTCGGCCTGGATCCCTGGAAGCACCTCGGCGGCCTTCTTCTCGCCCGTCCAAACGGGCTCGAGCCCCCGGTTTATCGCGGTCCAGACCTCGCCCCAGTGGTCAAAGACCGTGATGGGCTTAGTGGTGATGGGGACGAGGTGGACGGAGTTATGGATCCCGAGCTCGGGCAATGCCTCGGTAAACGCGGGGGAGTAGGCCACGGACATCCTGATGGGGATAGCGTGGCCGGCCTGGGCCACCATCTCCTGTCCCTTGGGACCGGTGAGGAAGTTCACCAGCTTCCAGGCGGCGTCCGGGTTCTTGGAGTCC
>JAGGRX010000108.1 GCA_021159405.1 Candidatus Bipolaricaulota bacterium
CCCACTGGATTTCCCGCAACATCACGCACCTCCTATCCGGAGCACTGCGGCGCCCTGAACCCGCCGCTGTTTGAGGCGCAACAGGACCTCGTTTGCCTCCTCAAGTTTGTATACCTCGGTCTCCGTTTTCACCGGGATTTCGGCTGCAAGGCGCAGTAGTTCCTCTCCGTCCTCCCGGGTGGCATTGGCCACCGACCTGACGGTGCGCTCCCCATAGATGAGCTCGTAGGGCATTTCCGGGATGGGGGACATGTGGATCCCGGCCAGGGCCACCGTGCCTCCCTTGTCCAGGGATTTCAGGGCCTCGGGCACAATCCAGCCGGCCGGGGCGAACACGATGGCAGCGTTGAGGGGCTCAGGTGGTCTGTCTTGCGCTTCGCCCACCCACGTGGCCCCGAGCTCCCTCGCCAGTCGCTTGTGTTCCTCGGCCCGGGTGAACACGTACACCTCACACCCTAGGTGCCTAGCCACCTGGATGGTGATGTGGGCCGAAGCGCCAAAGCCGTACAGACCCAGGGCATCCCCGGGCTGGGCTTCCGAAAGCCGCAACGCCCGATACCCGATGATCCCCCCGCACAGGAGTGGGGCCGCCTGTTCGTCCGAGAACCCCTCGGGGATGGGGTAGACGAAGGCCTCGGGGGCCAGCGTGTACTCGGCGAAGCCCCCGTCCACCTGGTAGCCGGTGAACAGGGCCTTCTCACACAGGTTTTCCCGGCCGCGGAGGCAATAGCGGCACTCTCCACACGTCCAGTGGAGCCAGGCCACCCCCACCCGGGTCCCGGGCGCAAACCGCCCCGTCCCTGGGCCCAGGGCGTCCACCCGGCCCACGATCTGGTGGCCGAGGATGAGGGGGCTTTTGCTGAGGGGAAGGTCACCTTCTGCTATGTGAAGGTCGGTGTGGCACACCCCACAAGTCGACACCCGAATCCGGACCTCGCCCGGCCCGGGCTCGGGCACGGGGATCTCGCAAAGCTCCAAAGGTCTCTCCTCGATGGGCGCCGGGTGAGTGAGCACCATGGCCCGCATCGTGCCCCCTTTCACGAGAAGTCGATAACCCAGAGTTCGTCTTCCTCGATCAGATAGTATTCGGCCTTGTCCACCCTAACCAGAAGGAGGACGTAGTCGGGATCATCCGGGCCTTCCCAGTATTCCCCCCACTCCTCCATCCACAGCTCTGCTTTGAGCTCGGGGTCCTCCGCGATCTCCGCCTTGCCAAACATCTGGGCATAGGCTCCCCCCTCAAAGGCAAGGAAGCACACCGTTACCTTGGGATTTCGGTCGATCTCGGACACCTTGCGTGAGGAGCGGCTGGTAACAAACCACAGTGTCCCGTCGTCCTCGTAGCCAAGCAGGGTCATGGGACGACAATGAGGAAACCCTCCTTCGCCTTGGGTGATCACTAGTGAAACCTCCGCCTCCTCGACGATCTCCCACAACCTCTCTTCTGCCTCTTGTTCCATGGGAACCTCCTGGGGTTGATGTCCACAGGATAGCCCGGGAAGGCCCCCCTGGCTAGGGGGCGAGCCGTACGATCGGGGTCGCCCTAGGAAGCTCTAGCCAGTCGGAAACCCGGCCCACGAGGCCAGGACGTACGGAGAGGATCAGGGGGATGCGAGCCTTGCGTACAGCCATCACCCCAGGTGCAAATCCCCCTCCTGAAAGTTCCAACGGCCCGACTTCATCGATCACCACGATCTGCGCCTCGTCCGCCGCCCGGGTGAGGGCACGGTTGGCAAACGCAATCCCTTCCGGGGAGAAGTGATAGCCGCGGAACTTGATTCCCGGGGGGGAGATGGAACACAGGGGCTGCTGCTCGCCAGTTGAAACATCGCGTACAACATACCCCACCGTAGCGCCGCGCTCTAGTACTCGCGGGGAGATCACCCCCCCGACCTTGCCTCCGGCAGAACGGAGGCGAGCGGCAAGCCGCGCTATGGTCCGCGTCTTTCCGGCCCCGATCGGACCTGTGATGACCAGCGCCCTGGCCTTGCCCTGAAGGAGTTTTTCCAGATAGACCAGGACGTCTTCCACGTGGGCTAACTTCCCTTCTCGAGCCGTTCCTCGGCCTCGCTCAGCCGTCCGTGGTGGAAGGCGAGGAGCTCGGAGAGGATGGAGATGGCGATCTCCCCCGGGGATTTCCCGCCGATGGGGAGTCCCACCGGCGACCTCAGCTTCTCCACCCTCTCCTCTGGAATCCCGACGCTCGCCAGGCGCCTCTTGACTTCCTGGGCCTTGGCCCGGGAGCCCAGCATCCCCACGAAGGGAGGGAGCGGATCACCTCGCAGGATCTTTTCCACCACCTTGAAATCGGTGGCATGGGAGTCCGTGCAGACTACAACGTAGCACCGGGCTGGGAGCTCGGGAAGCTCCTCAAAGCCGGGGAGGTGGCGGGGCGCAAGCCCGGGGACAAGCTCCTCCCGGCAGCGCTCCTCGCGGTCGTCGTAGAGTTCCACCTTAAACGGCGTGGTCTCCCGGGCCAGGCGGGCCAGGGTGCTCCCCACATGTCCGGCCCCGAAGATGGCCAAGGTCACCTTGGGGGCCAGGACTTCGTAGAACAGGGTCGCCCTTCCCCCGCACAGCATGCCCATATCCATAAGTTCGTAGGTAGCAAGGTGGGTGCGCCCGCCCTGAGAGAGGAGCTTTTCGGCCTCCTGGATGGCCAGGTGCTCCAGTGCCCCGCCCCCGATGGTGCCCTCGATGTGACCATCGGGGAAGACGAGCATCCTCGCCCCCGCCTCCCGCGGAGCCGGCCCCTCCACCGCCACTTGGGTCACCAAAACCGCAGGGTCCCCCTTCTCCAGAAGCTCGGCGATCCGCGAAAAAAGCTCGGCTTCCATGACAATTTATTTCACAGGGTTTCCAGAAGGCCGGTGCGGCGGTTGAACTCCTCGATGAGGGCGTCGATCTCCTCCACCTGGGAGTGGATCCTGTCCCAGTAGTCGGGCCAGTCATACCACTGCTCGAGGAGCTCCTCCGCGGATTTCCCCATCTGCTCCACCCACGTGTAGTACTTGAGGTTATGGATCCGCTTTCGATCCCAGTAGGAGAGCTCCTGCATATGGTCGGTGGTGATCCCGAGGAGGAACCGCTCGTAGTCGATGGCCGCTTGGCGTTCGTCGTACGGCCCGTACTTCTCCCTGAGCTCCTGGATCCGGGACTCATAAAGCTCCATGGAGTCGGTGAACACGGTGAGGACGACGTCGCGGGAGGTGAGCTCGTAGTACTTGGCGAGCTTTATCGCCCCGATGAGGTTGGCAGCCGAGGAGATCCCCAGCCACGGCAGTTTTTCTACCAATGACTGGGGTACCCCCTGCTTTACCAGGAACTCTTGGCCGGCTGGCTCGTTGAACAGGCGGATCAGTCGCATGGAGAACTCGTCCTCGATGTCGATCACGAGGTCCGTGTTGCGCACGTTGTGGATCCAGGGGACGTGCTTGTCCCCGATCCCCTCGATCCTGTGGCCGCCAAAGCCGTTGAGGAGGAGGGTGGGACACTCCCAGGCCTCCCCCACCGCCAGCTTGGCCTGGGGGAACCTTTCCTTGATGTAATCGGCACAGCCAAGCGTTCCGGAGGAGCCGGAGGTGAGGAACAGGCCGGCCAGCCGCTCGCCCTCCCCGAGCTCATCTTGAAGCACCTCCTCCATGGCCGGGCCGGTCACCGCGTAGTGCCACAGGTGGTTCCCGAACTCGTCGAACTGGTTAAAGATCATGATGTTGTCCCGGGTTGCCTGAAGCTCCTTGCACTTTTGGAAGATCTCCCACACGTTAGACTCGCAGCCCGGGGTGGCGATCACCTCCCCGGCCACCCGGGACAGCCACTCGAACCGCTCCCGGGACATCTCCTCCGGGAGGATGGCGATGGACTCGCAGGCAAGAAGGTTGGCCACATATGCCCCCCCGCGGCAGTAGTTGCCGGTGGAGGGCCAAACGGCCTTGTGGAACGTGGGGTCGAACTGGCCCGTGACAAGGCGCGGGGCGAGGCACCCGAAGGTAGCCCCCACCTTATGGGAGCCGGTGGGGAACCATTTTCCCACCAGTCCGAAGATCCTGGCCGGGACCCCGGTGAGGGCCTCCGGTAGCTCCAGGTAGTTGACCCCCCCGTACAGCCCCCCTTTCGGGACCGGCTCGTTCTTCCAGGTGATGCGGAACAGGTTTAGGGAATGGAGGTCCCATAGGCCGATCTCCTTAAGGCGCTGCTTGATTTTCTCTGGAACCAGCGAGGGATCCCGCATCTGTTTAAACGTGGGCACGATGATCCCCCGCTCCCGGGCCCGCCTCGCCGTCCTTTCCAGCTGCTCCTCGTTCACCGTAAGATCGATCACGTTACGCCTCCATTATCACAGCATCCTTGACTAGCCCTTTACCTTCAAGGCTGATACCTCATTTGCCCGCCCAGGGCGAACCGATTATACTGTCAGACAGCATGACCACCAAACCAAAA
>JAGGRX010000095.1 GCA_021159405.1 Candidatus Bipolaricaulota bacterium
TCCCTTTGCAGGTCGAGTCGATCCCAGCCTGCAACTCATTTGGGAGGGGGGGAGCCTGAGCCTCGCCAGGGAGGAGGGGAACTTGACGGCCGTGGGGGATAACTGGCAGGCCAGCCTCTCCTGGAAGGAGGATCAGCTTGAGGCCTTATTCAAAGGTGTCTTGGGCGAGGTGAACTGGTCCCTGGCATGGGGCAAGGCGGAGACGGAGCATCACGTCTACTTTCGGGCCCCCGAGTTTTCCTTATCTTGCGGCGGCATCCCCTGGCTCGGGGGAGGGCTTTCGCTTCGCCTCTCAGGGGGAAGGTACATCGAAGAAGAGGCCGGCTGGCGGGCACACGCCTCCCTCTCCTGGGCCCGCGATTGGAAGCTGTCTCGATTTCACCTTTCCCTCCCTTGGCAGCTATCCCTGGATCAATACCAGGGGACCCAGCGCCTCCTGGCGTCGGCGAGGCCCTCGCTTGAGGCGGGCGGCCTCACCCTCGCCTACCTGGGGAGGCTGCGGGTGGGACGTTCCCCGTTCGGCTTCGATCAAAGCCCTCCTGAAAGCCGCCTTTCCTTGACCTTTAACTCCCAAGCGGGCGGCCTCAGGCAGGCCTTGTCCATGGGTTGGGACCTCGCCCAGGGCTCGCCCCTTCCAGGTCGCTGGACCCTGGAAACGGAGGGCTTCCGCCTCACCGGGGAGTTCAGCCTCCCGGCGGAGGTAAAACATCTTTCTTGGACCGCGAATCTAGCCGGGGAGGATCTTTCTTTCGCCCTAAAAGGGGGGTTAAGGCTTTCTCCCATGCGCTGGGAGGACCTCCTGGTGAAAGGGCGGGCGGAAGGGAGAGGATGGAAGGTATCCGGTGGGGTGCGCCTATCCCCCTGGCCGCCTTCCCTAAAGCGGATGGCCGCCACATTCATGGTCTCTCTGGGCCAGGACTGGGCCCTGCGCATGGCTGGCGAATACGATTTTCCCGCCCGCAAGTTCGTCCAGCTTCAGGCCGGGCTGCTGCGCACCTTCTCCGGGTGCTTGCGGGCCGGGGTGGAGGTCTACCTCGGCGGCGTACGCCTCACCCTGGAGGTCCCCGCTTTCCCACAAGCGAAAGCGAGTTTTGCCCCCTTGGATGAAGGCCTTCGCCTCGGGGGGTAAACCAGTATAATCAGCTTGGAGATGCGCAAGGAGAGGCTTCCTGATATCCTCACGGCCAGCCGAGCCCTGATCGCAGCGGCGATCCTGGGGCTGATCCCAGCCGGGCCCGGGGCGCTGCGGTTGGTAACGCTTCTGCTCCTCCTTGGTTGGACCACGGACATGCTGGACGGTCGGGCCGCCCGTCGGCTGGAGAAGGAACCCACTTGGATCGGCGAGCACGAGTTCCAGTTCGACATGCTCATGGTGCTCGCCTCGGCGATTTACCTGATAGCCGTGGGCTTGGTCCCCTCGACTGTGGGGATACCTTACCTGGCCCTGGCAGTGCCCCTGTCCCTTTGGCTCAACGCCCACAGTGAGGAGTTCCTGCGCTTCAAGGCGATCACCATGTTGCTCGCCTTCCCCTGGGTGTTCGCTCCGTTCATCGTGGCCTATTTCCACCAGCGCGAGGCCGCCTACCTGGGACTTCTGTGGATGGTGGCAGCCCTGGTCTTGGACTGGAAGCGCTTCACCGGGGTGGTGGGGGATTTCCTGTCGGGGGCGCGTGCATTCCTCCATCGCTCCTGAGGCTCAAAACAGGCTCTGGGAGCTGCGTCCCAGGTGGCGGTACGCCTTCTCTGTGGCTTGGCGGCCCTGAGGGGTGCGGCGGATGAACCCCCTGGCGATGAGATAGGGTTCGTATACCTCAGAGATCGTGTCCCGGTCCTCCCCCAAAGCCGCGGCCAAGGTCTCCAGTCCCACCGGGCCACCGTCGAACCGATCGATGATCACCTCGAGGATCCTGCGGTCGAGCCCGTCCAATCCCTCCTCGTCAATTCCCAGCATGTCAAGGGTCCGTCGGGCGAGTTCCCTGTCGATAAGTGGGGCCTTGGCCACCTGGGCCACATCCCGGGCCCGCCGGAGGAGGCGGAGGGCGATGCGGGGGGTTCCCCGGGCTCGGGTGGCGAGCTCCCACGCCCCCTCCTCGCTGACTTCCACCCCCAGGCGTGCCCCTGCCCTACGGATGATCTCCGACAGCTCCTGGGGGGTGTAAAACTCCAGACGGAAGGTAACCTCAAACCGGTCCCGCAAGGGAGAGGTGAGCAGCCCCTCCCGAGTGGTTGCCCCCACTAGCGTAAACGGGGCAAGGTCGAGGCGGAGGGAGCGCGCATGTGGTCCCTCCCCGAGCACGATGTCCAGCTTGTACTCCTCCATGGCCGGGTAAAGGACCTCCTCCACCTGGCGGCGCAGGCGGTGGATCTCGTCGATGAAGAACACGTCCCCTGGAGAGAGGCGGGTCAGGATGGCGGCCAGGTCCCCGGGCCGTTCGATCGCCGGCCCGGAGGAAACCTTGATGTTCACCCCCATCTCGTGGGCGATGATGTGCGCCAGGGTGGTCTTTCCCAGCCCAGGTGGGGAAAGCAGCAGCACATGGTCCAGCGGCTCCCCCCGGCCCTTGGCCGCCTCGATATAGATGCGAAGCCGCCGCTTTATCCCCTCCTGGCCGACGAATTCGTCAAGCAGGGTCGGCCGCAATGCCCGCAGGGATTGGTCAACGTGTTCCGTCTCGGGCTTGAGAAAGCGATGATTCCCCATGGCCTGACCCATTTTAACAAGTAAAAGCGGCCTTCGGTTTGTCCGGAGCCGCGGGGAGGTCTAAAATGCTCTACGATGCGATGGTTCATAGTGTCGGCAATGGTGACGCTGGTCCCCTTGGCAGCCACCGCCGGTTTTGAAAACCTGACTTGCCTTGACTGGTCCCCCACCGGAGAGTATCTGCTGTTTGCCCAAAATGGGGGCCTATATCTCGGCCAAGCCCCCAACGGAAGCCACCCCCGACGGCTAACCCCTGAGACCACCTGGGTGAGTTGGGGCCGCCTTGGCCCGGGCGGGGACTGGTACCTGTATGTGACACCACTTGAACACGACTACATCTTGTGGCGGGGATGGATCACGGGGGACGAGCCGGAGGAGCTCTACCGGACGCAGGACCACATATCGCAGCCGACTCCCTCCCCGGACGGAAGCCGGGTGGCCTTCGTCGCAGAACACGACGGAACCACCGATCTTTACCTGCTGGATCTTAAGTCCGGGGAGGTGCAGTCCCTCACGCAAACGCCCTTCCGGGTAGCGTGCCCGGATTTCTCACCCGACGGAGATTTGATCGTGTTTGTAGGCCTGTGGAAGGAAGGGGAAAGCTGGGACCTCTTCCTCCTCGATCTCGATTCCGGTTCGCTTGAGCAGCTAACTGAAGATTCTTTTTTCGACTGGGGCCCGAGGTTTTCCCCCGACGGGGAGTGGATCGCGTTTGAAAGCAGCCGAAGCGGCGCCTCGGACATCTACGTAATCCGGCGGGATGGGACCGACCTCACCCCGTTCACCCACGACCAGTGGCGGGACGCGTTCCCGACTTGGGCCCCCTCTGGGGACAGGCTCGCCTTCGCTTCCCGTCGGCCGGACGGTTGGGTCATCCTCGCCGAAGGCACTTACTGAATGGGGATCGTCGCCGTAGGTCGGTTTGACGGGGTTCACCGCGGGCATCAGCGGCTGCTTGCGGAGGCAAGGAAGCTGGCAGCGGCCGAAGGACTTCCCCTCATCGCCTACACCTTCCCTCCATGCGGCGAGGTGTTGCTCCCCCTTGCGGCAAAGCGCACCTTGCTCTTGCAGCTGTGCGACCAGGTCATCGTGCGGGACTGGGATGAGATCCGGAATCTGCCCCCGGAGGAGTTCGTCCGCCGGGAGCTTTTGGGAAGGCTGAACGCAAAAGGTGTGGTCCTTGGCCCAAACCATAGGTTCGGAAGGGACGCCGCCGGGGATGCCAGGCTCCTTGAGGAACTGGGGGAGCAGCTGGGGTTCCGGGTTCACATCGTAAAACCCCTAAAAAGCTCTGGCCAGGTGATAAGCAGCCGCCGAATACGCCGGCTTGTGAGGGAGGGGAAGGTCAAGGAAGCGGGGGAACTCCTGGGCCGGCCGCCCTTGCTGTTCGGGGATCGCACGCGTGGCGCCGGCCTCGCCACCACGCTGGGCTTCCCCACGGTGAACCTCACCCTGTGGCCCGGCCTGGTTCGGCCAAGACCGGGGGTGTACCTGGCGTGGGCCCATTGGCCGGGGGGCGAGGCTGGAGGGCTTTTTTACCTTGGGACCCGCCCCACCTTCCCCGAGCTCCCTCCCTCAGCCGAGCTCCACTTCCTCTCCCCGCCCAGCCCGGAACCCCAGGGAACATGCGAGGTGGCACTGCTTGCCTTCCTCCGC
>JAGGRX010000035.1 GCA_021159405.1 Candidatus Bipolaricaulota bacterium
CTTCTGGCGTAGGCCTTGGTGTGGGCCACGATCTTCTGTTTGGCCTCCTCGAGGGTGCATTTCCCTTGGAAGTAGTCGAACAGCTCTTGGTAGCCGATGGTGCGGGCCGCCGGGGCATCGGGGGGAAGGCCCAGGGCCCACAGGCGCCGCGCTTCCTCCACCAGGCCCGAGGAGAACATGTCTTCTACCCGGGCCTCGATGCGACGGTAGAGCTCCTTCCTGTCCAAGGTGAGCCCCACCTTGACCAAAGGCCAGGGGAAGGGTTTTTCCTTGCCCCAGTGGGCCGAGATGGGCTTTCCGGTGAGCCGGTATACCTCTAGAGCCCGCACGATCCGCACCCGGTCGTTGGGCCGGATGTGGGCCGCGGCCCGGGGATCCACCCGGCAGAGCTCCTCGTAGAGCTCGGGAAGCGGGCGGGCGGAAAGCTCCCGCCTTAGGGTCGGGTCCGCCGGGGGGCCGGGGAACAGCCCCCTGGTCAGGGCCCGTACGTACAGGGTACTCCCCCCGACCACGATCGCCCGCCTCCCCCGGGCGTGGATCTCCTTCACCAGCCGCTCGCAGTCGGCCCGGAACCGGGCAGCGTCGTATCGCTCCTGAGGGGCCAAAACCCCGATCAGGTGATGGGGAACGCGGTGGAGGAGCTCCCTTGGGGGTCTGGCCGTTCCGATCTCAAGGCCGCGGTAGATCGCCCTGGCATCGGCGGAGATGACCTCGGCCCCAGCCCGGACCGCCACCCAGGCCGCCACCTGAGACTTGCCGCTCGCCGTGGGGCCGAAGATGAGAAGCACACTCCTCCGGATAGCTTCACCGCCCATCGGGAAAACTTTATCCAGCGTGAGGAAAACCACAAACTTTATGGTGAATGAGAGGTAAGCAGCTCCAAGGCGGAGGCCACGCCGCTGGCGATGCGCCAGGCCCGGGCCGCCACCCGGAACGGGATCTCAGGATCCCCTGTGGGATCGATCTCCACCACCTTCATCCCCGGGCGGGCCTCGATCCCGGGCCGCAGGATCCCCCGCACCACCCCGGAACATGGGGCAAAGAGCGGCTCCCCGCCACAGCGGGCGATGAGCTGTCCCACTTCCACAAGCTTTCCGATGTGTCCGAAGCCATAGAAGACGCCGGGGCAGGGGGCCCGCACCACCCTCCCTTGGGAAAGCCCACCGATTCCGCACGGCTCGTGGGTAGGGGGGATGGGGGAGCCGGAGAGGTATACCCGCCCGAGATCAGGCCCATCTAGGGTCTCGACCGCGGCGTGGCAATCCACGCCGGCGACAAAGCCCGGCCCCAACCCAATTACAACCGGGGCCTCCTCGATGCGGGTTCCCAGATTGCGTTTGGCCATGCGGGCATCCACGAGAACCCTGGGGCGAAGCTGCGCCAAGGCGTCGCCCTCCGGGGCGAGGACCGGGACTTTTCCGCGCTCCGCAAGGCGCAGGGCCTCCTCCGGGCCCCTGGCGAGGTGAGCCTCCACCCCCTCAACCTGCCACGTCCCTTCGTACACTGCCTCGGCAAAGGAGACCGCGCGCCTAAGACAGGTAGGTCGGGGAAGTTCGGTACAGACGACCGCGTAGCCCTCCCTCCTGAGGCGCAATGCCACCCCGGTGGCCACGTCCCCGGCCCCACGCACGAGTGCGAGTTTCATTCCTTTCCTCCTTGCCAGGGGACGAATTCTCCCCATCCTGGTTGGGCAAGGAGCTCGCCATCCCGCACCAGCCACCTGCCCCGCGAGAGGACGGACGTTACCTTGCCCACCACGGGGAAGCCCTCGTAGGGAGAAAAGTCTGTGGCCATGTGGAGGGCGTCGGCGTGGATCTCCCACCGGGCCTGCGGATCGAGGAACACGAGGTCGGCATCCGCCCCCTCCTGGATCCCGCCCTTCTTCGGCCACAGGCCGAACGCCCGCGCCGGCCCTTCCGCCAAATACCAGGCCAGATCGGAAAGCGAGATCCGTCCCTTGGCCACGCCCTCTGAGTAAAGCAGGGGCAAGAGGGTCTCCACCCCGGGAAGGCCTGAGGGAAGGCGGGTAGGGTCGTCCTTGCCCGGCTCTTTCTGGGCGCGGGTGAAGGGGCAATGATCGGTGGACACCGCTTGCAGCTCGCGGCGAAAGAGCGCCGTCCACAGCGCTTCCCGGTCCTGGGGCCCCCTAAGCGGAGGGGTCACGGAGTAAAGATATCCATCAGGCCGCGCGTACACGCTTTCGTCAAGTATAAGGTAATGTGGACAAGTTTCGCCCATGAGGGGCGCCCCCCGCTCCTTGGCCGCAAGGAACGTGGAAAGTCCCTGCATGCTCGAGATGTGCGCTACGTAGGTGAGGCAACCCGTGCGCAGGGCGAGCACCGCAAGCTCGGCGATGGCCACCTCCTCGGCCAGGGCGGGCCTGGCCTCCGGGTATGGCCCCCGCCCGGGGTCCACCAGCTCCTCGGCCTCGGCGTGGATCATTGCTACCCCGCCGAGCCTCGCGATCCTCTCCATGGCCGCCCCAAGTACGGGAAGCGAGGTCCTGCGGCCGGAGTCACCGTAGGTCATGTAGAACTTGAACGAGCGCACCCCAAGCTCCGCCGCCTGGAGGAGCTCCGCCCTTCTCTCGGGGGTCCAGCCGATCATCTCGGCATGCAAGGAAAAGTCCACCGCTGCCTTCCTCGCCTCCTTGAGGCGCTCTTCGATGGCCGCGGGGAGCGACTTCTCCGCCCTCCCCACGGTGAAGTCGACGATCGTGGTCACCCCGCCTGCGGCCGCAGCCAGAGTGCCCGACTCGAAATCGTCCGCGGAGCGGGTCCCTGCCACCGGGAGGGCCAGGTGCACGTGGGCGTCGATCGCCCCGGGAAGGAGGACGAGTCCCCGAGCGGAGAGGACCTTGCCGGGCCTGTGGACCCGCCCTACCCGAACGATCTTCCCCTCCCGGATGAGGACGTCCGCTTCCCTTACCCCTTGCGGGGTGACCACCTTGGCCCCCCTGATCGCAAGTTCGCTCATCTCCGGAGGAGGATATAGAGTTTGCCCCTACCCGCCAACCCGCACGCCAAGGCCGGGAAAACAAAAAGATTAGTTGCGTTTTTGTGTGCTCTGTGGTTTCTTGCCACGGGGTTTTGTGGTGAATCGAGCCTAGGCCCGGACGCAAATCTAAAGCGCGCGGAGCCAGGCGGCGAATACCCGGTCGGTTATGCGATAGGTTCGCCCCTCTTTGGTGAGGATCATCGCCTCCGCCAGTCGGCTCAGGCCATAGGTCAGGTTTGGTGCAGGGACCCCTAGCTCCTTGGCCACTTCCGACACGGTACCCGGACTCCGGGCGAGCACCTTGAGGATGGCCCGCTGCTGCTCGCTGAACCGCGTCTGCCAACGCTCCTGGAAGTCGGCGGATAGCTCTTCCAAGAGCCTCTCGAACGCGGTATCCACATGTGGCGCATCGATTCGAGAAAGGCCTTTTAAAGCTATGTCCCTTTCGAGTTCCAGGCCGAGCTTTTGAAAGTAATAAGGGATGCCCCCCACGTACCCGGTCACCCGGTTTAGCGCGCTCTTCGAGATGTCCACCCCGTGTACATCGCGTAGCCTTTCCCGGTAGTAGCGGTGTACGTGAGGCTCCGGGATCTCCCCCAAGAACAGTCGCCCCACCATCTGATACAGGGGGCTCTTTCCCTCCCGGCCGAACACCTCGGTGAGAAGCCCAAGGCTGCTTCCGCTGAACAGATAGACCACTCTTCGCTGGGACTCCATCCGCTCCTTAAAGAGCGAAAAGAGATGTCCGTTGAAGCCCGCCAGGGCTTGGAACTCGTCCAGGATCACCAGGATCCGCTCCCCCCCTTCCTCCGCCAGCCGCTCAGGGAAATCCAGTGCTGCGGCAAGCAGTGCGGGCTCGTCCACCTCCCGGGTGCGGAACTTGAGCCGGATGGAACCCACCCCCTCGATGCTCCCCCCGATCTCCTCCAGGATCTCCCGCATCCCCACCACGGGTTTGCGCAACACATCCCGCCAGGTGGCGAGGAGCCTACGGGCCTTGCCGTGCTTGGCGGCGAAGGCAGAGAGAACCGCCTCCACCAACCGGTCGTGGAAGTCCACCGCCCCCAGCATCCCCAGACAGCTTACGTAGGCGGCCAGCATTTCGCGGGAAACCTGGGCCTCCACCGCCCGCAGAAGCGCGGTCTTTCCAAACCGCCTGGGGGCAATCACCACGTTGCTCTGCGAAAGAGTCCTTGCATCGTGGACGAGCTGGGAGAGCTCCTCCTCCCGATCGACGAAGTATGGGGGCTCAATCCTCCCCCCCACCTTGAACGCCGGCACAGCTTTTTCGTTGGCCACGCCCTTAGTGTAATCCGACTATAGTGGATTGTCAAGAAAAATTTTCTAGCT
>JAGGRX010000066.1 GCA_021159405.1 Candidatus Bipolaricaulota bacterium
GGGGGTGCGGGAGGTGTGGGAGAAAAACGCGGGCCGGGTGCGGGCCTGGGACTGGTGGGTGGGCTATGAGATGTGGCGGGACCATCCCCTCACCGGGGTGGGCCTTGGAGGCTACAAGATAAACTTCGTCCCCTACAAGGCCGATTTCCTCGCCACCCCGCGGGGGGCGGGCTACAACTTCCCCATCGCCCGGGCAGCTCAGGCCCACAACGAATACGTCCAGCTGGCCGCTGAGACCGGTGTAGTGGGATTTCTGGTGCTCGTCTGCGGGATAGTGCTGGTGGCCTACTGGGGCCTTCGGCGCATCGCCGCCCAAGGGGATCCGGAAAGGCGCCTTGAGCTCCTCTTCTTGGGGGCAGGCCTTGTCACCGTCTTCGTCCACGCAACGGTCAGCTTCCCCTGGCACCTCCCTGCCTCGAGCCTCGCCTTCGTGGTCGCCTTGGGGATCGCCTTCTCCCCCCGTTATGGCCCGCTGGGGAGCGTTTCCCTCCGCCTTGAGGGGAAGGCCCTCAAGGGGGTGGTGGCGGGCCTTACGATAGGAGGGCTTCTCGTCTCGGTGATCGCAGTGCGGGACCTTATGGCGGATCGGTACCTGTTTGCTGGCCAGAACTCGCTTTACTTGGGAAACGTCCCCCGGGCGGTGGCGCAGCTTTCCCGGGCGGTGTCCCTGGATTTCTGCCCCCGGCTTTCCCTGTATTGGCTGGGCTTGGCAAAGCTCCAAGCCGGGGACCTCTCCGGGGCCCAGGCCACCTTCCGCGCCGCCTTCAAGCGCTACAAGCCAGAGCCCCTGTACCTGAACCTGGCATCGGTGGATGTCGAGCTCGGGGACTATGCCGAGGCCCGGGCCCTGCTCACCCAGCTCCTCGCCACCCGTCCCAGCCGGGAAACCGAGCTCGGGGCCCGCTACCTCCTTGCGGTGATCGACCTCAAGGAGAAAAAGGACTATGTGACCGCTGAAGCCAGGCTCAAGGAGATCCTAAACATCAACCCGCGCTTTGAGCGGGCCCTGATCCTCCTTGGGGACATCGCCAAGGGCACCTACCGTTATGAGGAGGCCAAGAGTTACTACCAGAAAGCGCTAGCGATCATCGACCGGGAGATCGCCCGCCTCAAGAGGAAGCTTCAGGGGAAGCTCACCGCCGAGGAGTACGGGACCATCCAAGCGGATCTCGAGCGCCTCAGGCGCGAGAAGGAGGGTGTGGCCCGGGCCCTGGCCCAGCTCCCTTAGCCACAACCCCTCTTGCCCTCTATAATCGTCAGCCGTTAGGAGGTAGGTTTTGAAGGAAGGCGTAAGGCGTGTCCTTGTGTGCAGTGCCTGGCCATACGGCTCCGGGATGCTCCACCTGGGAAACCTGGTGGGGTGCCTCCTTTCCGGGGATGTGCTCACCCGGTTCTGGCGCCTCATGGGGTATGAGGTGCTGCACGTCTCGGGCACGGATGCCCACGGCACCAAGATCGAGTACGAGGCCTATCGCCAGGGGCTTTCGCCCAAAGAGCTCGCAAGCCGCGTCCACCGGGAGATCTCCCAGGTCCTGGAAAAATTCGAGATAGCCATCGACAACTACACCACCACCGAATCCGAGGTTCACAAGGAGTTCGTGCGAGAGATCTACCGCCAGATGGACAAGAACGGCTACATCATCTCCCGGGAGGAGGAGCGCGCCTTCTGCAACGGTTGCAAGCGCTTTTTGGCGGACCGTTTCATCGTGGGTACTTGTCCCCGCTGTGGGTATCCGGCCGCCCAGGGGAACCAGTGCGACGCCTGCGGGGCGCTGCTCGAGCCTGAGGAGCTCATCGACCCCCACTGCGCCTTCTGCGGGTCCACGGACATCGTGAGGAAGAGGACCCGCCACTGGTACCTGGACCTGGAGAAGCTTTCCCCCAAGCTGCTTGAGTACGTAAGAAGCCGGAATTTCCAGGGCAACGTGAAGCTGTTCACCGAGCGCATGATCCAAGAAGGGCTCCGGCCCCGGGCGGTGACGAGGGACATCGAGTGGGGGATCCCTGCGCCGTTTGCCGGGGCTGAGGGCAAGGTCATCTACGTATGGGCAGAAGCCGCCCTGGGGTACGTCTCCGCCACCATCGAGTACTTCCGCAGGCGCGGGGAGGAGGAGCGGTGGAAGGAATTCTGGTTTGGGGACGAGGTGTGGCAGGTCTATGCCCAGGGCAAGGACAACATCCCCTTCCACACCCTTATCTTCCCGGGCCAGCTCATCGCCTCAGGACAGGGCTATCATCTCCCCGATCAGATCTCGGCCACCGAGTACCTGAACTGGATCGGGGGGGAGCAGTTCTCCAAGACCCGCCGGGTGGGGATCTATGCCGACGAGGCCCTGGAGCTTTTGCCCCCGGTGTACTGGCGGTTCTATCTCCTTTACCACCGTCCGGAGACGAAGGACACGAGCTTTTCCTGGGAGGAGTTCGACAAGGCGGTGAACGCCATCCTGGTGGACAACATCGCCAACTTCATCCACCGGGTGCTGTCGTTTGTGTGGTCCCGCCACGGGGGCCGGGTGCCCGAGGCGAAAACCGATCCAGAGATCGCCTCCGCCATCGAGGAGACCTACGAGTACGTGGTGCACACGGTGGAGAAGGGGGCGCTCGCCCCGGCCCTGCGCAGGATCGCCCAGCTCGCCCGCGTTGGGAACGAGTACTTCCAGCGCAAGGCCCCCTGGAAGACACATGACGAGGCGGCGGTGGCCTCGGCCGCGCACCTGGTCAAGGCGCTCGCCATCTTCCTTGAGCCCTACATCCCGATGTTCTCCCGTAGGGTGTATGAGGTGCTGGGGATAAGTGAAAGGAAGCTTTCGGACGTAAGGGAGGGCCTCGCCGGCCACTCCCTGAAAGAAAAACCCGAACCGCTCCTTGAGCATGTGGATATGGAGGACCTAAAGAGGAGGTATGAGGCGATGAAGGAAGAGGGCCTGATCGGGATAGACGAGTTTCAGCGGCTCGACCTCAGGGTGGGGAGGATCGTTCAGGCCGAGGAGATCCCGGGGACGGACAAGCTCCTTCGGCTCCTCGTTGATCTCGGGGACCGGCAGGTTCAGGTGGTGGCCGGGATCCGCAAGCACTATGAGCCTGGGGAACTGGTGGGCCGGCTCGTCGCCATGGTGGCCAACCTGAAGCCGGCCACCATCCGGGGGGTGCGCTCCGAGGGCATGATCCTCGCGGCCACGGATGGGACACTCGCTCTCCTCTCCCCGGACAAAGAGGTGGAACCCGGCACCAAAATCCGCTAGGATTGTGCTCGTTCGCCCAGCAAGCTAGAATAGATAAGGAGGCTTGGGATGTACGCCGTCATCGAGATCGGTGGCAAGCAGTATCGGGTTGAGCCGGGGGAAAGCATCGTTCACGAGCGGATCCCCGGCCACGGTCCCGGAGACGAGGTCATCTTCGACCGGGTTCTCCTCATCAGAAACGGAGAGGGGGTGGCCATCGGTCATCCTTATGTTGCCGAGGCAAAGGTGATCGGCGAGGTGGTGGAGGCAGGGCGAAGGCCTAAGGTGGTGGTACAGCGGTTCAAGCCCAAGAAGGGCTATCGCCGCAAGAAGGGGTACCGCCAGCCTTATATGAAGACGCGGATCCTTAAGATCGAGAAGGGATAAAGACCATGGTAGAGGTGCTTATCGAGCGGGATGAGGAGGGAAGGGTGCAGTCGGTGACCTTGCGGGGGGACGAGTCTCCGGAAGGGCTGGCCGCCGCAGTCCTCGTGGAGGCGCCGGTGCTCAGCATGCGCCATTACCTCCACCTCGCCCCGGAGGCGTACCGGGAGGGGGAGACGTTCCGCTTTCGGGTCGACCGGTCGGACATCTTCCTGGATCGGGAGCTCGATGCCATCCTGGAGACGATGGTGTTCGGCCTGCGGTCGCTTGAGCGCGACCGGCCCGGCCGGGTTGCCGTACGCGAAGTCGGTTTGGACGTGAAGGTTTAGGGAGGGAGAGAGGATGGCCCACAAAAGCAGCCAAGGGTCAACGCAGAACGTTCACGACTCCCCGGGGCAGCGCCTGGGGATCAAGCGTTTCGGCGGGGAGCTCGTGTGGCCGGGGTGCATCATCGTGCGTCAGCGTGGCACCCGGTTCCATCCCGGCCGTAACGTGGGCTTGGGGCGCGATTTCACGATCTTCGCGAAAGTCCGGGGGATCGTGGAGTTCGCCGGCAAAAAGCGCAAGTACGTGAACGTTATCCCGCTGGACGAGCAAGGATAACCCCTCCAGATGTGGCTGGATGAGGCGAAGATCCACGTCGCCTCCGGCCGGGGAGGGGATGGGCTCATCAGCTTCCACCGCACCCGCTATAATCCCCGAGGTTCCCCGGATGGGGGGGACGGGGG
>JAGGRX010000048.1 GCA_021159405.1 Candidatus Bipolaricaulota bacterium
TAGAGGGGGATGCGGCCTTTCAGGGCGCGGCCCAGGGTGATCTCGTCCGCCGCCTCCAGGTCCCTGCCCACCGGCACCCCCTGGGCGATCTGGGATACCTTTACCCCGAGGGGCTTGAGCACCCGCAAAAGGTGCATGGCGGTGAGATCCCCTTCAAGCTTTGGCTCCAAGGCCAGGATCACCTCCCGGGTGCCCTCTTCCCGCACCCGCCGCACCAGGGTTGCCACGGACAGGTCCTCAGGTCCCACTCCGTCGGTGGGGGAAATGAGCCCGCCCAGCACGTGGTACAGGCCGTGATATTCCCCGGTGCGTTCGATGCGTTCGATCTCCCATGGCCGGGCCACCACGCAAATGGTCTTCTGATCCCGCCCCGGCTCCTGGCAGATGGGGCACAGCTCCCCTTCGGCGAAGTTCCCGCACCGCCGGCAGCGGCGGATCCGGGAGTGAAGGCTCCCGATTGCCTCAGCCAGCCGTGCGGCCTCCTCAGGTTTGGTGAGGAGGAAAAACACGATCCTTTCGGCCGAGCGGCGGCCAATCCCAGGAAGCCGCGAAAACGCGGCGAGCAGCTCCTCCAAGGGTCGGATCACGGCAACATCCCCGGGGGAAGCCCCCCAGCAAGGTCGGACATCTCCTTTCGGGCGAGCTCCCTCGCCTTGGCCTGCGCCTCCTTGACCGCGGCCAACACCAAATCCTCCAGCATCTCCGCGTCGCCTTCGGCTACCACCTCAGGCGAGATATGCAGTTCCACGAGTTCCCCTTCCCCCGACACCACCGCTTTTACGATTCCTCCGCCTGCGTCCGCCTCCACGCGAGCGCAAGCCAGCTTCCGCTTCCGCTCGGCCAGCTCCGCCTGGAGCTTTTGTGCTTGCTGCATCAAACCTCTAAGGTCACCTAGTCCCCGCATCGGTTTCCTCCTTTATGATCTTGCCCTCCAAGGTCTTCGCCACAAGCTGGGCCCGCTCCTCAAGCGACGGTCCCTCATCTTCCTTCCCTTCCCAGCGGATGTCGAGGGCAAGCAGGGCCCCGAAGAACCGCTGCGCCATCTCCTCCACATAAGCTCGCACATCGGGCTCTAGAAGCGACTCATAATGGAATCGGCACTCTTCGGGGAGGCGGATGGTTAGAACACCGTCGGTGAGTTCCGCCTTTGCCGGGGCGAGGAAGGCGGCCACCGAGGCCCGCTCCTCCAACATGGCGGCCAGCATGGCATTCCAAGGGTCTTCCTTGGATTGCGCTGCTTCTCCCTCCGTTTTCGGGGAGGCGGGCTTTTCGGCCTGCACCGGCTTTGGCTCAAGTGGGGTCGGCTCCGCCTTCACTAGCTGGGGCGCGGTCTCCTGGGGTTTCCGCCCCGTTTCTTTCGCCTTCATGGCGGACCCCTTGGGGGGGCCGCATAGGGAAAGGATCTCCACTTCAAGGTGGAGCCTTTGGGAGATGGCACGGGTAAGCTCTGCCCGAAGCTCGAGCAGTCGCCTCGCCAGGGGGATGAACCGGGTATCCCCATCGATGATGCGGTCGCGGGCCCGGGCCGCGGCCTCCTCCAAAAACAGCCCCAGATCCCGCCCCCTGGAAGCCAGGTCCTCCACCGTCTCCAGGGCTGCTTTGGCATCCTTTTCGATCAGGGCGGAAAGGAACCCGTCCACCTCGGCCAGGTTCGGCAGCCCCAGGAGCTCCACCACCTGGTCGGCCGTGACCCTCCCCCCGTGGGCGAGCTGCTCGAGCAGCACCTCTGCATCGCGCAGGGAGCCACCGGCCCGGCGGGCGATGAGCTCCGCTGCCTCCTCCTCCAGTTCGATCCCCTCTTCTTGAGCGATCTCCAGAACCTTTTCCTGGATCAACCGCTCGGGGATGGGACTGAACTCGAACGCCTGACAACGGGACAGCACCGTGGGAGGGACTTTATGGGGCTCAGTGGTGGCGAAGATGAAGATCACGTGCGGCGGGGGCTCCTCCAGTGTCTTGAGCAGGGCGTTGAACGCCTCCCCGGTGAGCATATGGACCTCGTCGATGATGTACACCTTGTACCGGGCCCCGGCGGGGACGTAGCTCACTTCCTCCCGCAGTTTTCTGATCTGGTCGATGCCGCGGTTGGAGGCCCCGTCGATCTCCACCACGTTCAGGGACCTGCCGGACAGGATCCGGCGGCAGTTCTCACACTCGTTACAGGGTTCCCCATCCTGGGGGGCAAGGCAGTTGGCTGCCCGGGCGAGGATCCTGGCCACCGAGGTCTTTCCTACTCCGCGCTGGCCGGAGAAAAGATAAGCATGGGCGAGTTTCCCCTGGGCCACCGCCCGCCTTAGGGTCTCCACCACCAGCCGCTGATCCACCACCTCGGAAAAGCGCTGGGGCCGCCAGCGCCGGTAGATGGAAAGCCCCTCGGCCCGCTTGAGTCTCTCCATGACAGAAGGAGGATAGCGCAAGCCCCGCGGGCCGGCCAGGGGACAAGATGAGGAGGCAAAGACACAGACGCCGAAGCCGCCGTACCTATTCCTCGGAGAGGAGGAGCTCCCTGAGGGTTCTTAGATTCTGCTGGCGGGAAGGGTGCTTGAGCTTTTCCAGGGCTTTGATCTCGATCTGACGCACCCGCTCCCGGGTGATCTCGAACTGGTTGGCCACCTCCTTCAGGGTCCTGGGGTGTCCGTCGACCAAACCGTAGCGGAGCTCCAGGATCTCCCGTTCCCGCGGCTCCAGCCCTTCCAGGGCCCGCCGAAGCTCCTCCCTGAGCCGGGCCCGGATGGCTTCCCTGGCCGGGGAGGGGGCTGATTCGTCCGGCAGGAAATCCCCCAGCGTCTCATCCTCGTCATCGGAGAGGGGCCGCTCAAGGGAGGAGGTGTAGGCCGCAGCCTGCTCGATCTTCTTCACCCGGTCCACACTGGTCCCTAAAAGCTCGGCCAGCTCCTCGTAGCTTGGAGGCGTTCCGTGGGCCTGCACGTATTCCCGCCGCAGCCGATAAAGCTCCTGGAGTGCCTCGATGGTGTGTACCGGAACCCGGATGGTGCGCGACTGGTCCGCTATGGCCCTGGTGATGGCCTGACGGATCCACCAGGTGGCATAGGTGGAGAACTTGTAGCCTTTGCGCCAATCGAACTTCTCCACCGCCCGCATCAGGCCCATGTTCCCCTCCTGGATCAAGTCCAAGAGGGACAAGCCTCGGTGCATGTACCGTTTGGCGATGGACACCACGAGTCGCAGGTTGGAGACGGTGAGCCGCTCCCGCGCCCGTTTCCCCTCCTCCACCAGGCGCTCCAGCTCCCGCCGTCGCTTGAGGGACAGGTTCCTGCCGCGCTTGAGCTCCTCGGCTGCCTCCTTCCCCTTTTCCATCTTCTGGGCAAGCTCCACCTCCTCCTCCTTCGTGAGGAGGGGCACCCGCCCGATCTCCCGCAGGTAAGTACGCACCGGGTCACTCCCCCGCTCGCCGGTCTCCTCCTCCCAGCGCTCGCTCTCCGCGCGGGTGGCCTCGGCGAGTTCCTCCAAAAGTGGGAGGCTGCGAAGAAAATCCTCTTCCTGGAACTCTTCCTCAGGCCCCCGGGGGAGCGTATCCGGTGCCTCAGTCACGATCGCCTCCGCAACAGCGCCAGTCTCCTCCGGCAAAGCTCTTGATACTCGGCTTCCAGCCGCCTGAGAAGACCCCCATCCCCCTGTTCCTCCGCCCGCGCCATCTCCTCCTTGAGGGTGGAAAGCCTCCTTTCGATGCGGGGAAGGTAGAGGAAATGGGTCAAGGCATCACGTGCGGCGCGGGCTTCATCCGTGAACTTAAGATCCAGGAGTGCCAGGCGGGCCAAATGCCCTTGAGAATCAGGATCCAGCTCGCCGGCCAATGCCTGCAGGTCCGGCGATGAGCCCGCCCGCCAAAGCTCCAGCCACCTCTCCACGATAGGTCTATATTCGGGGCGAAATTCGCCGACTTCAAGGTCAGAGAGGGCTTCCTGGGGGAGTTTTCCTGCCAGGAGGAAGTGCACCACCAGGTCCTCGGCCCCGATTTCCCTCTCCGCTTCAATCCTTTGGAGGGGGGGACGTTTCCCCTTCAGGCTGGCCCGCACCTCCTCCTCTGGGAGCGACAGAAGCTCGGCCAGGCCATGGGCCAGCTCCTGGCGTAAGGGAAGGCTGCGAACGTGCGGCCATAGCTCCTTGGCCTCGGCCAGTGCCCTTTCCTTCCCCTCCAAGCTGTCAAGGTCATAGCGCGCCTCCAGGGAATCGAGGAAGAACCGGTGAAACGGCTTGGCCCTCTCCAGCACCTCCGCAAGTGCCTCCCGGCCCTGCGTGCGGGCCAGCGAATCCGGATCCTCCCCTTCCGGGAGCTGGGCCACTTCCACCCTGAGGCCAGCCTCCCT
>JAGGRX010000105.1 GCA_021159405.1 Candidatus Bipolaricaulota bacterium
GAGGAGCACCCCACCAAAGGGAACGGCTACTACACCCGGGACCTCCTCACCCTGTTCGGCCCCTTGGAAGACCTCAAGGTGCCCCGGGTGAGGGAGGGGGACTTCCACCCCAGGCTCCTCCCCGTTGGGGCTTTCGGAAGCATTTCGCCCTTTACGCTGCGGAGGTAAGCACGCGGGCGATCTCCCTTCCTGCTTCGCCCCAGGGCATCTCCCGCCTCATCGAGGTCACCGCAGAACAGGTGAGACTAGCGGGAAAGGTGGGGCGGGATTTATCCCAGGATGGTGGCCCGGTGGGAAACCAAGGCCTATGCCCTTTTGGCATTTCTGCGGCATCCTAAGCCCATCGAGGATCAGGAAATTTGCGGAAATCCCGATGGGGAGGGGTCACGATGGCCGGCAAAGAACTGAGACCCCCGACAGCTTCTAGAAGTACCCCTCCTTTTTGAGAGAAAGCCAACCCTTCCGGGTAATGATGAGGTGGTCCAAGAGTTCAATCCCCAGGACGGCTCCAGCTTCGGCAAGCTGCCGGGTGATGGCCACGTCCTGGGGGCTTGGTTCGACGTTCCCCGAGGGATGGTTGTGGGCCACGATGATCCCAGCAGCGCGGTCGGTGATGGCGTCGGCGAAAACCTCTCGGGGATGGACCTGGGAGGAGTCCAGGAGCCCCACCGTCACCACCCTGGTTTGGATCACCTCCCCCGCGCCGTTCAGGGTGAGACACAGGAAGTATTCCTTTTTCTTGTCGGCGATGTGTTGGATGTAGGGGATCACGTCTTTTGGTTCCCGGATCACCGGCCGCTCCCGCCCAAAGAAGCGGCGGGCGAGCTCGAACGCGGCCACGATCTGGCAGGCCTTGGCTTCACCTACGCCGGGGACTCTGCAGAAATCCTCTACAGACCAACGAGGAAAGTTCGGGCCGGCCTTTTCCAGAAGCAAGCGGGCCAATTCCAAGGCACTCTTTCCTGCAACCCCAGTGCGCAGCAAGATCGCCAAAAGCTCAACGTCCGAGAGGGCTGCAGGCCCCATCTTCAGGAGTTTTTCTCGGGGCCGCTTAAAATCCGGCAAATCTTTAATCCGCCTGCGCACTCTCTTTCCTTCCTCCGTTCACCCGCAAGTCGGGTAGTTCAAGATTCGGATACTTTTCATGAAAGTAGGATGAAAGAAGAGCGCGAAAAAGCTTGGTGTGCCGCGGAATCTTTAGGTGAAGGAGCTCGTGGATGATCACCGCCGTGCGCACCGGCCCCGGCTGTCGTAGAAGTTCCTGGTCAAAGGTGAGCCGGCCCGCGGAGGAACAGCTCGCCCACTTGCGCTTCATCCTGCGAATCCGTATCTCCTTCGGCTCCACCCCGAGCCGGCTGGCCCAGCTCAGCACCTCGGCCCGAAACAGCTCAGCGGGCACCGTATCCTCCAGGGGCGCCCACTCCGCGGTCATCCCGACCTCCTCAGCATCCGCAGCAGTTTGTCCACAAGCTCCACCACTTTGTCCACGCCGGCGTCGATCATTATTTTGTACATCCGCCTCCTGAGTTTTCGCTCTTGGGCAGCATCCCTCTCCCAGTGCGGGAGTTCTCCCAAGGCTTTCTCGACTTTCCGCGCGATCCTCTCCGCACCGGCGATGCCCTCCCGCCTCAAGTACCAGAAGACCGCGAATCCCTCCGGGGAAAGCTCCGAGTCCTCCCGGGCCCGCTCCGCCTCTTTAAGCTCGGCCACCAATTCTTCCAGCTCCCGCAGGGCCTCTTGGCTCGAGATCTGGCGCTCTTGGAACAGCTTGGCGATGGTCTCCGCCCGCTCGCCGATGGGGATGAGATAAGGATCCCGGTCCTTCCCCGCGGCCACCAACTTGTAGAAGGCCTTGATCAGGTTGAACACCCGTACCGTCTCCGGGATGTCCGCCTGGGCCAGTCTCTCCAGCGCCTGACTGTCCAGCGCGTATACCGGCCCTAACTCACCGACTCCAGGCGTCTGCGTGTACTCCTGCACGATCCTCGCGGTCTTCCGGAGGAAACCCCGGTCCACGGGGACACCGGGCTCAAATGCTTCCTTTACAAGTCGATACATCCGGACGAGCTCCTGATAATCGGCGAGATAAGGGCGCAGAGAAGGATCCGGGGAAAGGATCTCGTAGAGCTCCTCCAGCTCCCGGAAGAACTTGAAAAACTCCTCGCGCCTCTCGCGGTCGCGGAAGTACTCCAGTACGGCTTCCACGGCCTTGTCCCCGCTCTTCCCCCGCTGAAGGGCAAGGTATCTCTCACGGCCTTCTTCCATAAGGGTGTGGAATCGCCCTTGGAGGACATCGATCCCCTGTACCACCCCGGCTACGTCCTTGGAGTCGAAGGCCAGCGCCCGCTCCAGCTTGTCGAAGATCCCCACGAAATCGAGGATGAGTCCGGCCGTCTTGCGTTTCCCCTCCTCTTCGTAGGGGCGGTTGACCCGGGCGATGGTCTGCAGCAGCACGTGGTCCCGCATGGGCTTGTCGAGGTACATGCAGTAGAGGATGGGGGCGTCGTAACCGGTGAGGAGCTTTTCGGTGACGATCAGGATCTTGGGGAGCTCCCCGGGCTTGCGGAAGGCCTTGCGGACCTCGGCCTCCTTATCCTGACTGAGGTGGAAGCGAGCGAGCCCCGGCGGGTCGTTGGGGCCCCGGCTGATCACCACCTGCGACCACTCCGGCGGGAGCCAGCGGTCGAGTTGCTCCTTGTAAAGGCCGCAGGCCTCCCGGTCCACGGCCACCACGAAGGCCTTGAACCCCATGGGATCCACGTACTTCTTGAAGTGATCGGCGATGAACTCCGCCACCTTCTCCACCCGGGAGGGGCTCTTGAGCATGTTTTTCAGGGTCACCGCCCGATCCAACACCCGGTTGAGCTCCTCCACATCGCTCACGCCCTCCAGCTCGGCCAGCGCCCAGAACTCCCGTTCCATGGCGTCCCGGTCGGCGATGAGCTCGTTGGGAGCGAGCTGGTAGTGCAGGGGCACGGTGGTCCCGTCCTCGATGGACTCCCGGATGGAGTACTTGTCCAGATACCCTTTGGGATCGTCCGTGCCGAACGTCTTGAAGGTCCCCCTGCCGTGGGCCGTTTTGTCAATGGGCGTCCCGGTGAAGCCGACGAAGGTGGCGTTGGGGAGGGCGCCCATGAGGTAATTCCCCAGGTCCGCCCCGGTGCTCCGGTGGGCCTCGTCCACCAAGACGAAGATGTTATCGCGGGTGTTGATGTTCGCCGGCATGTCGTCGAACTTGTGGATCATGGAAACGATCAACCCTCGGGTATCCCGTTTCAGAAGCTCCCGCAGGTGCCGCTTGCTCCGGGCCACCTCCACATGTCCGAACCCCACCGATTCCAGGTTCTGGAAGAGCTGTTGCTGAAGTTCATTGCGGTCCACGATCATGAGCACCGTGGGGTTCCGGAAGGTGGGATCCGAAAGCAAGAGCTTCGCCACGGTGATCATGGTGTAGGTCTTGCCGGAGCCCTGGGTGTGCCAGATGAGGCCGCGGCGCTTTCCGGGATCACGGGCCCGGGCGATCACCCGCTCGGCGGCCCGGATCTGGTGGGGGCGGAGCACCACCTTGGAGAGCTCCCCGTCCTTGCGCACGAACAGGACGTAATCGGTGAGCACCCGCAAAAGCCTCCGGGGAGCTACGAACGTCTTCACCAGGGTCTCGAAATCCCCGCTCTCTTCGTCCTTCCAGTTGAACAAGGCCTTGCGGGAGAGGTTCCAGGTGGGGCCGTAGTAGAACCGCACGAGGTGGGTGACGGCGAAAAGCTGGGCCAGGGCCATGAGCTCCGGCCCCTCCCGATGGTAGCGGCGGAGCTGGTCCAGGGCCTCGGCGATCCCCTCGAGGCGCGTGGCGGCCTTGGTCTCCACCACCAGCACCGGGATCCCGTTGATGAGGAACACCACATCCGGCCGGATGGTGTGGGTGCCGCTCGCGAAGGTGAACTCATCGGTCACGTGGAACACATTGCGTTCCGGATGATCGGGGTCCAGGAACCGCACGTTCCGCTCCCGGCGTTCCTCCTCCACATAGACCGTTTTCCGGCCGGTCAGGTATTCCCAGGCCTCCAGGTTCCCCTCGATGAAGGGTCGCACCTTGACCAGGCGGCGCACGAGGTCCTCCGCCCTCCCCAGGTCCACGATCTCGGGGTTCAGCCGCTGGAGTTGCCCGATCAGGACTTCGTGGAGCACGGGGCTTTCGGGGCCCCGCCGCAGCCGCAGGGCCTCCTCCGGCGG
>JAGGRX010000043.1 GCA_021159405.1 Candidatus Bipolaricaulota bacterium
ACACAAACCCCCTGCCGCGGATCGATTGTAAGCTCCACCGGCACGCCCAGGATCTCCTCGCCCAACGCCCGGTGGAACACGTACATCTCGGGGTAGCGGGAGAACTCCCGGGGGAGGAGCGAGCTCATCAGGCACAGCTCATGGGCGCCCTCTTTCTCCTTATAGCAAGTAGCCACCCCCAACGTGTCCAGGAGCTCCCGTAAATGCTGCAGCCTTTGGGGAAGGGATGCGCCGCTGGGAGGGGGATGGTCCCGGGCAAGCTGGCGTGCCGCCTCACTCAAAACCTCTGCCAACCCTTCCATCCCCAAGCGTTCCCCCATCGCGTGGAGGAAGGCGGTTAAGAGACAGGGAAAGCGGTGAGGACGGGCCTGGCTCAGCCCGCTGGCGGTGGCCCGCCACACCCGCTCGCGGGGCCCGGCCGTCCCGGATCTCCTGAAGGCCACCTCTACCAGCCCCCTCCTATGCAGGCTGTTCAAATGCCCCCTGACAGCGGCAGGAGTCACACCGAGCGTCTCGGCCAGCTCCCCAGCCCCGGCCGCCCCCAGGCGGACGAGCCCATCCAACACCCGCAGCTGGCCAAACGGCACGGGCGAAAGTCCTGCCTCCCTATCCATCTTGCCGCCCCCCCTTAATTCTTGTAGTGCAGTCCAACTTACAGCACGGAGCTGTTGAGGGCGAGTTTTTCGGTGATACGCATCACTTGACTTCCTTATCCTGGGGGATTAAAATACGTTGGTTTGCGTTAAACGAGGTGCTTCGTCTTGTCTGAAGGTAATGAGCTGACAGGACCGCCTCCCCAGTGGTTTCAAACCCAGAGGTTGGCCGAACGGCTGGTTGCGCTTGCGGATGAGAAGGACATCCTGTCCGCGCTCCTCGAAGCGGTTCAGGAGGTGGTCCAGGCTAGCCTCGTCCACTTCTGGGAGCTCCCGCCCGGGGGGAACGAGCTCATCCTACGAGTCAAGCTTGAGGCGTCGGCCCCGGGGCTCCCCCTGGGGCAGTCCGTCCCCCTGAATGACCCATATGCCGTCGTGGCCCGGGCAGCCCGAACCGGCCAAGGGGAGGTGTACCGATATGCCACCCAGGCTCCAGAGGGCCGGGCAGGTTACCCCCTGGCCCTCAGGTCCATCCTGGCAGTCCCGCTCAAGGCCGACGGCGATGTCCTGGGGGTGATCGTCCTCGGGGATGAGGATCCGGAGCGATTCAGCGAAGGGGACCTTGCCCAAGCTCAGGTGCTGGCCCGACTTGCCGCCTCCGCCCTGCGCCGGGCTCGCAGCCATACGAAGCTGCAGGAGCGCGCCAGAGAACTTGAGCTTCTCCAGCGGGCCATCCCCCGGCTCGCCGAGGATTTGGAGCTGAGAGGCGTGGCCGAGAGGTTGGCCCGCATCAGTGTGGAGGACATTGGAGCAAGGCTAGCATGGGTAGGACGGGCGGAGCCCGATGGCCAGGTAAGCGTGATCGCCTCCTGGCCACCTGACCACCCCTATCCGAGACAGATCTCCGTCCGCTGGGACGAGACACCGGAAGGCCAGGGCCCCACCGGCCGGGCCATCCGGAAGATGACGATCCAGCTCACCGAGGACGTGGAGTCCGATCCCCGGTTCTCGCCGTGGAAAAAGGCGGCCTTGACCTACGATTTTTCCTGCAGCGCCGCTATCCCCCTCCTTTCCCATGGCCATGCCTTCGGCGTCTTGAACCTCTACAGCGAACGACCCGGCTTCTTCTCCCCCTACAGGCTCGATCTTCTGCAAGCCCTCGCCCATCAGGCCGCCGTCCTCCTGGAAAACGCCCAGCTCTACGAGAGCACCAAGAAGAACCTAGCCCAACTGGAAACCCTGCGAAATATCGACCTTGCCATCATCTCCAGTTTGGATCCGGACTTGACCATTCGGGTGGTGCTCGACGAGGTCACCGGGCAGCTTAAGGCCGATGCGGCGGGGGTGCTCTTGGCGGACCCCCAGAGCCTGACGCTTCGCCTGGCCGGCGCGCGCGGCTTCCGATCCCCAAGGGAAGGCGCAAAAAAGGGGGTCTTCGTCGCCCAAAGCGCTGTCGCTCGAAAGGTTTTACGCGAAAGGCGTGTGGTTCGCCTTGGGCGGGAGGAGCTGTTGGAGAACATGTCCCTCGGGTTCAGGAAGTTTTGCGAGGTGGAAGGGTTTGTGGAGATCTACTTTGCCCCGCTTGTCTCAAAGCACAAGCCCCTGGGAATGTTGGGGATCTTTTACCGCAGAAAGCCCCGGGAGGGGGTTCCGACGGGCTTCTTGGAGGCCCTCGCCGCTCAGGTTGCCATCGCCCTGGAAAACGGGCAGCTCATGGAAGACCTGCGGCGGCGCAACCTCGACCTGCGGGCGGCTTACGATGCCACCTTGGAGGGTTGGGCCCGCACCCTGGAGCTGCGGGACCTGGAGACCCAGAACCACGCCCAGCGGGTGACCGACCTTGCGGTGCGGCTTGGTCTCCGGATGGGGATTCAGGGGGACGCCCTCACGTACCTCAGATGGGGGGCGTTGCTCCACGACATCGGCAAGCTCGGCGTTCCCGATTCTATCCTCCTCAAGCCGGGAAAGCTAAACGAAAAGGAGTGGGAGGAGATGCGCAAGCACCCCCAGTACGCCTATGAGCTGCTGTCGGAGATCGAGTTCCTAAAGCCGGCCTTGGATATCCCGTACTGTCACCACGAAAGGTGGGACGGAACCGGCTATCCCCGGGGCCTTAAGGGAGAGGAGATCCCGCTTTCCGCCAGGATATTCGCGGTGGTGGACGCCTGGGACGCCATGAGGAGCGACCGCCCCTACCGCAAGGCCCTCCCGGTGGAGGAGGCGATGGAGGAGATCAGGAAGGGGGCTGGCACCCAGTTCGACCCCAAGGTTGTGGAGGCGTTTTTGCAGCTCTTGGAGGAGGAAGCTTGACCCCCTTGGTGCTCCTGATCCCTCGTTCACGCCAGCAGTTCTTCCATCACGTGCTCCACCGATATCTCCCCGCCGGAGGCGATCCGGGCCCGGATGGCGGCCATCAGCCGCACCATGAACCGCAGGTTATGTAGCGTGGCCAGCCGAAAGTAGGAGAGCTCCCCGCTGCGGAGAAGATGGTGGAGGAAGGCCCGGGAGTAGCGCCGGCAAGTGGGGCAGTCACAGCCCTCCTCGATGGGCCGGTCGTCCCGCCGGAAGCGGGCCCCCTTGATGTTGAGGCGAAAGCCCTCCTCTCGAGCCGAAAGCAAGGTGCCGTTCCTGGCCATTCTGGTGGGGGCAGCGCAGTCAAACGTGTCGATCCCGCGCTTTACGGCCTCGACGATGTCCTCCACCGTCCCGATCCCAAGGAGATGCCTGGGCTTCTCTTTCGGGAGCTCTTCCACCGTCCACTCGATGACGCGGAACATGTCCTCCTTGGATCTGCCCAAGGAGCCCCCGATGGCAAAGCCGGGGAAGTTCATCCCGGCGATCTCGCGGGCGGAGCGGCGCCTGAGGTCCTCGTACGCCCCTCCCTGCACGATCCCGAACAGGGCCTGGTCCGGATTGGGGCCCAGCCCTTGGGTATCCCGAAACGCCTTGAGGGCCCTTTCGGCCCAGCGGTGGGTCCTTTCCATGGCGGCCTCGGTGTAGGCGCGGTCGTGGAAAGGGGAAGTGCACTCGTCTAAAGGGAGGATGACGTCAGCTCCCAAAAGCCGCTGAGCTCGGATCACCTCCTCCGGGGAGAAGAACACCCAGGCCCCGTCCACCACGGAACGAAATCGCGCTCCCTCCTCGGTGAGCTTGACCAGGGACGGGCCGGTGGGCTTGGGTGGTGCTTCACCGGGGAAGATGGAGGCGATCTTTCCGACTCCGTGTTCTTTCCCCGCCCCCAGGGAGAACACCTGAAAGCCCCCCGAGTCCGTCATCCAGGGGCCGTCCCAGCCGGAGAAGCCATGCAAGCCCCCCAGGGCCCCTACCACCTCCGCCCCGGGCCGCAGGGTCAAGTGGTAGGTGTTCCCGATCAGGATCTGGATCCCCAGCGCCCGGACATCGTCAGCTGATAAGGCCTTCACCGTGCCCCGGGTGGCCACCGCCACAAACGCCGGGGTCCTGACTTCCCCATGAGGGGTGTGCAGCACCCCCACCCGGGCTTCGGTTCCGGAATGGCAAGCCTCGATCTTAAACTCCATCCAGTGGATGTTCCCCCACTCCACGCGAGATCGCTACCCCTGGTGCTTCAGCCTCGGAG
>JAGGRX010000117.1 GCA_021159405.1 Candidatus Bipolaricaulota bacterium
GAGGAGGCCGGCTATCACGTGGCCTTCCGGGGGGAGAAGCGCGGGGCCGGGGTGGCCATCGCCGGCCTAGCCGAGCTAGAGGACGTGACCTTCGGCCTTGACGACGGAGGGCCACCGGACGAGGCCCGCCTGATCCGGGCCACGGTAAGGGGAATCCCGATCGTCAACACCTACGTGCCCCAAGGCAGGTCCCCGGACCACGAGATGTTCCGCTACAAGCTCGAGTGGCTAGCGCGCCTGCGAGACTACTTTGACCGACATTTCTCTCCGGAGACCCCTCTCATCTGGTGCGGGGACTTCAACGTGGCCCCGGAGGAGATCGACGTACACAACCCTGTGAGGCTAAGGAATCACGTGGACTTCCACCCCGAGGCCCGCGCCGCCCTCGCCCGGATCAAGGAATGGGGGTTCGTGGACGTGTTCAGAAAGCACCACCCAGGGGAGCCGGGGCAGTACACGTTCTGGGACTACCGGGTGAAAGGGGCTCTTGAGCGGAATCTAGGTTGGCGGGTGGACCACATCTGGGCCACCCGGCCCCTAGCGGAAAAGTCGGTCGCTGCTTGGATCGACCGGGAGGCGAGGAAGGCGGAAAAGCCCTCCGATCACACGTTCCTCGTGGCCGAGTTCGTCCTCTAGCCGCCGAGGCGGGGGATTTTGATGCCCCGTTCTTTGGCCACGCGGATCGCCTTCTCGTAGCCGGCGTCGGCGTGGCGGGCCACCCCGAGCCCCGGGTCCACCGTGAGCACCCGCTCGAGCCTGCGATCCGCGGCCCTGGTCCCATCGGCCACGATCACCATCCCGGCATGGATGCTCTTTCCGATCCCCACCCCTCCCCCATGGTGCACGGACACCCAAGTGGCCCCACACACCGCATTCAAAAGGGCGTTCAGGATCGGCCAGTCGGCGATGGCGTCCGAGCCGTCTTTCATGCCCTCCGTCTCCCGGTAGGGGGAGGCCACCGAGCCTGAATCGAGGTGATCCCGCCCGATCACGATCGGGGCCTTGACCTCGCCTTTCCTCACCAGCTCGTTGAAGCGAAGGCCGGCCTCGGCCCGTTCCCCGTACCCCAGCCAGCAGATCCTCGCCGGAAGCCCCTGGAAGCGCACCTTCTCCTCCGCCTTCCGGATCCAGCGGGCCAGGGCCTCATCTTTAGGGAAGAGCTCCAGGATCGCCCGGTCGGTCCTCAAGATGTCCTGGGGGTCCCCGGACAGGGCCACCCAGCGGAACGGTCCCTTGCCCTCGCAGAACATGGGGCGGATGTAGGCCTGGACAAAGCCCGGGAACGAGAACGCCTCCTCATGGGAAAGCCCGCCCTTTTCGGCTTGAGCCCGCAGGGCGTTCCCGTAGTCGAACACCACCGCCCCGGCCTCTTTCATTTCCGCCATGGCCCGGGTGTGCCGCACCATCGATTGATACGAAAGCTCGATGTACTTCTCGGGGTTTTCTCTCCTGAGCTTTAAGGCCTCCTCATAGGACATTCCGCCAGGCACATAACCGTTCAGCTCGTCGTGGGCAGCGGTCTGGTCGGTGACCACATCCGGGATCACCCCCCGCCGCACAAGCTCCGGATAGACATCGGCCGCGTTGCCAAGAAGCCCGATGGAGATGGGCTCGCCTTTTTCCTTGTGCTCCTGGGCGATCCTCAGTGCCTCATCCAGGGAATCGGTCCAGGTATCCAGCTGCTCCAGCTTGAGGCGACGCTGGATCTTCTCGGGGTTGATCTCCACGATGATCCCCACGCCCTCGTTCATGGTGATGGCCAGGGGTTGGGCTCCCCCCATCTCCCCCAGGCCGGCGGTGAGGACGAGCTTCCCCCGTAGGGTGCCGTCGAAGTGCTGGCGGGCCACTTCGGCCAGGGTCTCGTAGGTCCCCTGGAGGATCCCTTGCGTTCCGATGTAGATCCAGCTCCCAGCCGTCATCTGGCCGTACATGGTGAGCCCCAGCCGCTCCAGCTCCCGGAATTTCTCCCAAGTTGCCCATTCCGGGACCAAGAGGGCGTTGGCGATCAAGACACGCGGGGCATCCTCATGGGTCTTGAACACCGCCACTGCCCGGCCGGACTGGACTACCAGCGTTTCGTCGTTTTCCAGTTCCTTGAGGCAACTGACGATGAGGTCGAAGTCCTCCCAGGACCGGGCGGCCTTGCCGGTGCCGCCGTAGACGATAAGGTGCGCTGGATCCCCGGCCACCTCGGGATCGAGGTTGTTCATGAGCATCCTCATGGCCGCCTCTTGCAGCCACCCCTTGCACGAGAGCTTGGTCCCCCTGGGGGCCCTGACTTCCCGCGCCACACTCTTTACCTCTCCCATCTCCCCCTCCTTTTAAGATGATGTTAGGCCGGAACCTTCCACGCGTAAAGGTGTTATGATCATAACTTACCGCTGTCCACTTGCCCCTTCCCCAAGGGGTCTTTGCGGTAGGGGGAGGTTAAAGCATAAAATAACCTAGTTCGCAAGGAGGTGGAATCAATGAGGAAGGCGCTGGCAGTACTGGTGGTGGTTTTGGCTCTTACTACACCGGCTTTGACTCAAGGCAAGTTAGGTGTAGGCGGAAGTTTTTGGGGTGGGAACCCGGTTTTTGACGCGTTCGGCGAGGTGGCGATTGGTGATGCTTCGGCCATGCGGTTTGGGGTTGGCACGGTGTTCTCAGGGGGCGGATTGTCGGCGTTTACTGTGGATGCTACTTTTCTCATCACGATAACTCTCGAGGCGATCCAGCCCTACTTCGGTGCGGGTGCCGGGGCGTTTGTGATGACTGGTGGTGGCATGGCGGCCGGGATCTTTACCGTGAACGGGATCGCTGGGGTGTACCTCCCTCTCGCCGAAGCCTTCGGGGCCTACGGTCAGATGAAGTTCCTTGGCCAAGTTCAAGCCGGGGGATTCCTAGGAGACCTCCTCCCCGGAGTAGGTCTATACGTGAATTTCTAGGGCACAGGAACCGGTCGAACTTGCAGCACCGGGGCGAGCTTCCCCTCGCCCCGTTTGCTTTTGTCCTCCCTTTTGGCGTTCCCTCAAGATAGCATAGGGCTTGTGAAGCTTCTTAAGCTTTTACCTGGGGTTCCGGAGGCCTGCGGGGCCGTGGAGGTGCGGGGCCTCGCCTGGGACTCCCGCAAGGTGAGGCCGGGGGACCTGTTCTTCGCCCTCCCCGGGAGCAGGTTCGACGGACATGCCTTCATCCCGGAAGCGGTGGAGCGAGGGGCAGTGGCAGTGATAGGGGAGAAGGCGCTCGCAAACCTGCCGGTGCCCTACATCCGGGTAAAAAACGCCCGGGCCACCCTGGCCCAAGCGGCCGCCGCCTTCTACGGCCATCCCACGCGCAAACTGAAAACCATCGGGGTCACGGGCACGAACGGCAAGACCACGGTGGTGCACCTCTTGGGACAGCTTCTCCCGGAGTGCGAAACCCTGACCACGGTGAGAGTAGAAGAGGAAGGCCTGTCCTGCGTTACCACCCCGGAAGCCCCGGACCTCCAGCGGATCGCCGCCCGGGCCCTGCACCAGGGGAAGCGGTACTTCGCCTTCGAGGCCTCCTCCATCGGCCTTGCCCAACACCGGGTGGATGGGGTGCACCTCACCTGCGCGGTGTTCACAGGGCTTTCCCGTGACCATTTGGATTTTCACGGGTCGATGGAAAACTACCTTTCCGCCAAGCTGCGGCTGTTTGAGCGGCTCCCCGCAAATGGCTATGCCATCGCCAACCAGGAGGATCCCCATGCTGAGAAGTTCTTGTCTTGCTCGCCGGGGCAGCCCCTCACCTACGGAATCGGCCAAGGCGATGTGCGGGCCGAAGAAGTGCATGTGGAGGGGTTCGGGACTCGTTTTTTGCTTGTCACCCCAAGCGGCAGAGCTGAGGCCGCCCTTCCTTTCCCCGGCCGCCATAACTTGCTCAACGCCCTGGCCGCAGCCTCCGTGGCTTGGACGTTCGGCGTTTCACCGCAAAAGATCGCGGACCGCTTAGCCAAGTCCTCGCTTCCTCCGGGAAGGTTCGAGCGGTTCAAGACAAAAGGTGGAGCAGAGGTGATCGTCGACTATGCCCACTCGCCGGATGCCCTT
>JAGGRX010000130.1 GCA_021159405.1 Candidatus Bipolaricaulota bacterium
AATCGAAGTAAGCGCCCAATGCTATTCCCAGGGAGGGGTTCTGTCAACTGCCCAGCCCTTTTCTACTTGCGGCGGACGATGAGCTGGCGGCCCTCCTGGCCGATGACCTCGACCTTGTCCCCGGCCTTGGCCGGCTCCCCCTCACAACGGGCCCGCCAGTACTCCCCCCGCACCAACACCCAGCCTCCGGGCGCAAGGTCCTCCTTGGCCACCCCGGTGAGGCCGACCATACTGGTAAGGGGGCGTGCCTTGCGTCGCTGCGCAAGCAGCCCTTTGGAGATGATGAACACCAAGATCAACGTGAGCGTCCCCACCGTGGCCGCCACCGTGGTCCAGGAAAGACCGATCGCCGGGGACTTAATGTCGAACAGGGAAAGCGAGCCGATGATGAGCGATACCACCCCCCCAGTGGTGAGGATGCCGTTGGTAGGGGTGAAGGCGTCGAGCACCATGAGCAACACCCCAAACAGGATGAGCCCGATCCCCACGAGGTTGATGGGAAGGACCTGGAGGCCCAGGAGTGCAAGCATCAGTGAAATCCCCCCCACCACGAGCCCGATCCCAATCCCCGGGGAGAAAAACTCGTAGATGAGGGCATAAAGGCCAACCATAAGCAGGATGTAAACGAGATTTGGGTCGGCAAGGTAGAAAAACAGCCGCTCCTTGAAAGACATCCCGATCTCCTGCACGGGAAGGCCTGCGGTATGAAGCACCCGGCCGTCTGGGAGCTCATATCCCTCAAGTTTTTCCAAGAGTTCAGGGATGGAGTCGGCGAGGATCTCGATGATCCCAAGCTCCAGAGCCTCGGTGGCCGTGGCGGTGACCGACTCCCGCACCGCTCGCTCAGCCCAGTCGGCGTTGCGACCGCGGAGCTCTGCGATGGCCCGAATGCGGGAGGCGGCATCGTTCACGATCTTCTGGGTCGCGGGGTCCTCTTCCTCCGGGGACTCCCCGGTGATGGCGACGGGATGGGCGGCCCCCACGCTAGTCCCATGGGCCATGGCCGCGACATGGGCCGCCAGGAGAATAAAGGTGCCAGCCGAAGCGGCCCGGGCCCCGGGAGGCCCCACCCACACCACCACCGGCACGGCCGAATCCAGGATGGCCTCCACGATGTCCTTCATGGAGTCATCCAGCCCACCAGGGGTGTCGAGCTCCAAGACCACAAGCTCTGCCCCGGAGGAGGCAGCTTCTTTAAGCCCCCGGAGCACGTAATCCCGGGTGGCAGGGTTGATGGAGCCGTCCACGGAGAGTTTTACGATCCCCTCTCCCGCGGCTGCTATCGCAAGGAGAGGCACAAGGCACACGGCCAAGAGCCAGTTCCGGAACATCCTGCTTCATTGTACCCCCGGAGATCGAATCGCAAATACCCCGGCCGTCATTATATGGGAGTCTTAGGCAACGCTATACCCACCCCATGGCCAGGCCGCTGCGCATCCAATACGAAGGCCCTGCCTACCACATCACCAGCCGGGGCAACGCCCGCGCGGTGGAACGCTATCACTGGATCTGCCGTGCCTGCTGCCTGATGCCGAACCACTACCATCTGCAAGGGAGATACAAGGCCATCCTGGTGGAAGAGGACGGGCGAAGTTGGTCCGGCATCCCAGGGCCTGGCGATGGAGCAGTTACCGGGCCACCGCCGGCGATGAGGAACCCCGCCTTTTTGACCATGTACTCTCTCGGTTTCACCGGGACCGGGCTTTCAAGATGGAGATCCCTGAGCGTGATAGCCAAAAAGATGGCGGAGGCCAAGGAAAGTGAAAAAAGCCCTCCAGGCCAAATTTGACCATGGTCATGTATCTATGGTATTTTGGGGGAGCGATGGACAAAGTTCCGATCTCCAAGTTCAAGGCGACATGCCTGTCGCTGTTACGGCGGGTGAAGCAGACGGGAAAGCCGATCTTGGTGACCCGACGTGGCGAGCCTATAGCCCAGATCCTCCCACCGCCGCCCCCGGAGCGGCCCGACTCATGGTTGGGCTCCATGCGGGGAACGGGGCGGATCGTCGGGGACATCCTGTAGTGGACCCCAAAAGTTGGACAGATTTTAGGCCGTCTTTAGAGAGTGTTCCAGCGGTTTCCCTTTCCCTATGCCATTTTTCCTCGAACTCCTCGGGCGTGAGATAACCAAGTGCTGAATGGATCCGCTTTCTCTGGTAGACCTCCTCGATGAACTCCCCGATCCTTTCTTTCGCGTCCCAGAAGCCCTCGTACTCTGATAGCTCCACCTCCTCCTCTTTGATCGTCCGGATCACTCGCTCAGCATACCCGTTCTCATCAGGCCTACCTCGCCTGGCCATGCTTATCTTCACCTCGTGCTTCTCCAAAAGCTCCACGTACTCCTTGGCCGCGTACTGCACCCCCTGGTCCGAGTGGTGGATCTCGGGAACTCCCTTTTCAAGCGCCATCTCCAACGCCTCCAGGGCCAGCCCATGGTCCAGGAACCGCGACAGCGCCCAGCCCCGGATCCCACGGGTGTACACGTCCATCACCACCGCCAAATACACGAACCCCTCCCTCAACCGGATGTAGGTTATGTCCGCTACCCAAACCTGATCCGGTCGCACCACCTCAAGCCCCGCCACCAGGTTGGGAAACCGTCGGTGAGGGTGGCGGGAGTCCGTCGTTTGGATCCCCTTTCTCTTCGGTTCCCGCAGAAGTCCCAACTCCCGCATCAGCCGCCGGACCCTCTTCCGGTTCACACAAAACCGGTAGGGAGGCCGGCGCAGCATCGCGGTGATCCTCCGGCTCCCGTAGGTGGGGTACTTCGTGGCCAGCTCCTCGATAGCCGCTTTGAGCCTTCCGTCGGCTTTTGGTCTCGGGCGGTAATAGAAACTGCTTCTAGAAAGCCCCACCGCCCGGCACGTTACACCTACAGGGTAGCCCTCCTCCCTCAGCATGTGGGCGATCTCCCGTTTCCTTTCGGGGGAGAGATCACAAGCTCCCACGTATTTCCCGCCTCAAGCTCCATGGTGAGTCGCCCCACCATCCGTTCCAGCTCCGCGATCCTGGCCTCGTACTCGGCCAGGTGGTCCCTTCTTTCCTCAAACACCATGGGCGCTTTCTCCAGGAACTCCCTGCGCCATTTGTAGAGAAGGGAATCCTTGATCCCGTAGTGACGGCAGGCCTGGGCAGGGGTCTTGGCGCCGGAAAGTAGCTCCAGGACCACTTTGGCCTTGAACTGCGCCGTGAACTTCCGTCGTTTCTTCACGTCCTCCCCCTTCCTTGGACACTACCCCTTCTAAGGGGGGTGTCCAAATTCAGGGGTCCACTACACTGAGGCGGCCCTATTCTCTAAGGGTGGGCCAAAACTTGTCCAGTTTTTGGGGTCACTACACCCTCCCGCCTTAAACTTTTCTTAAGCATTTCTTAAGCCGCACTTTAGCCTTGTCTCTTACACTGGCTTCCGAAAGGAGGTGCGATGCAAGGATCAAGAGTTATAGGATGGCGCGTGCTGGTCGCGGCTACTGTGGCCGCGGGCGCGATTGTCCTAATAAAGTATCTTCTCCCCGGCCTTGCTCCCTTGGGTCCTGGGTGGGACCGGCTGGCGAATGGAGCTCTAATTATCTGCACTGGTCTCCTCGCAATCGGCGGACTCCTTTATGTTCTGGTTTATGTCCTGGGGGGTGTCGCACCCTCGGGGGGCACGGAGGACCGCTCCGACCCCGCCTTGGAGATCCTGAAGCAGCGGTATGCTCGGGGTGAGATCACGACGGAGGAGTACCGCCGGATGCTGGACGAGCTGAGGCGGCCATGAACTAAAAACAAAGGAGGTGTGCCGTGTACAAGCAAAGTCTGCTGTTGGGAGTCCTGCTCGCCATCTCGGCGGGCATGGTCCTGAGTGTCAAAGCCCAATGGATACCAAGTGGACTCGTATCCGTTAAGGGCACAGTAGCGCAGTTCAAGCCTGCGCCGGAGGGCAAGGTAGACGCACTTTTCCTCACGGACGGAACTGAAGTTCACTTCCCCCCATCTGATTATGCCAGGATAGCCGCTGCTATCGGACCAGGGACAGAGATCATAGTGAC
>JAGGRX010000147.1 GCA_021159405.1 Candidatus Bipolaricaulota bacterium
TGCCATCCGGGGGTACCGGCTCATCCTCACCCCTGCCCACCAAAAGGACGGTTGAAGAGATCCAGCATGACATCGACGGCAAGGTGGACGTCTTCGTCACCGGGATCTCCTCCGAGGCGGCGGTGGCCGCGGCCTTGCAGGTGGCACGCCGCCCCGAAGCCCATGGGAAGATATTGGTGGTGATCCTCCCCGACACCGGGGAGCGGTATCTGTCCACCGGCCTCTACGGAGGCGAGGATGTTTAGGCGGATCCGCGAGGACATCCGGGCGATGCTGGAGCGGGACCCGGCTGCCCGGCATCCCTTGGAGGTGCTTCTTTGTCACCCGGGGATGCACGCCCTATGGGCCCATAGGGTAAATCACTGGTTGTGGAACCGGCGCCTTCAGCTCCTTGCGCGGCTCCTCGCGCACATCGTGCGGCGCAGGACCGGGGTGGAGATCCACCCCGGCGCCCGGATCGGCCGGCGGGTGACCATCGACCACGGTAAGGGGCCAAGATCGGCGCGGGGGCGGTGTACGCCAGGACGTCCCCCTGGAACCGTGATCTTTTCCCCAAGCCCGGCTGTGCCGGAGGCGCGCAGCCGGGAGCGGGTGGAGTGCCTCCTCGCCGATGGGGCCGGGATCTAGCCCTCCCAGTGGATTGTCCCCTTGGCTCAGGAAGCCCACGAGGCGCTTGGGATCCGCTCGGTGCACCACTTGGAAACTGGGATAGCCGGGTAAACTCCTTGGTATAGAATGGTCTTCCGGTACATAGCACCACACCCGCGGCCACGGAGACGAGGAAGGACGTAAAAGGCCTGCCCCCTTCACAGGGGGCAGGCCACCGGCGCTTAGCGTCGCACCACCAGGGGTATAAGGCCGAGAGCCCGGCTCTTGCGCCTGCGCCGCTGCGCGACCTTTCGCGCAAGGCGGGCCCGCTCAGCCTCCTCCAGAAGTTCCCTCTGCCGAACCTGCGCAAGCCGCCAAAGGTCCATCATGGCCCGTCACCTCCTTTGGTGAGGGGACAGACAGACTTTTGGCCGGCACAGGCCGGCCGCTCTCGTGCAGAAACGAGGATTCCGGTTCGTAATCATTTTAGCAGTCAAGCCCCGAAACTGTCAAGTATGGTGTTAAGGGTTTGAAGGACGGGGCATATAGCCTCTGACAATCAGCGTCTTCCTCCCGGGTCCCTTGACGCCCTAGTCCTAACAGCGGTGCTTGCGGCACTTGCCTTTTGGCGTTTCGCCAGCGGCCGGGCTGCTCACCCCACCACGAACGCCTCCCCCTTGAGCTCGCCCTCGAACCGGGAAAGCGAAAGGCGCCGAAGGTCCTCTGAGACCTCGCCCCGCTCGATGTAGTCGGCGAGGAGCTCGGCCACCTTGGGGGCGATCATGAACCCGTGGCCGGAGTAGCCGTTCGCTTGGATGAAGTTCTCAAGGCCAGGCGTGGGACCGAGGATGGGCTGAGCATCCGGGGTCACGTCATACAGCCCCGCCCACTGCCTGAGGACCGCAAGTTGCCCTAAAGCCGGGATGTGACGAACCAGCTCCGAGAGGAACCGCCTGAGGAACCGGAAGCTCGAGCGAATGTTGTAGCCGGGTCGCTCGGCAGGATCCCCGATTCCGCCCACGATCTGGCCTTGGACGGTCTGGGAGAAGTAGATGCCGGTGTGGAGGGAAACGACCATTACATCGGTTATCGGCTGGACGGGCTCGGTGGCCAGGATCTCGTGCCGCACCGGCTGATTGGGAAGCTCCACCCCGGCCATGGCAGCGATCCTTTTGGACCAAGCCCCGGCGGCGTTCACCACAACCCCGGCCGCTACCTTACCCCGGCTTGTAACCACCTCCGTGACCCTGCCGCCACGGACTGTGAGATCCGTGACCTCGGTGAACTTCTGAAGCTTCACCCCAAGCCCTTTTGCGGCCCTGAGGTACCCCTCCACCACCCGGAACGGGTTGGCGTGGCCGTCGGTGGGACAGAAGGTGGCCCCGGCGATGGTGGAGGTGTCGAAGAGGGGCACGATTTCCGGCACCTCCTCGGGAGAGAGGGCCCGGGAGGGAAGGCCGAGCTCGTTCTGCAGGGCCACGGCCTTGCGTTGGAGCTCGAGCTCCTGTTCGGTTTCAGCGAGCATCAGGTAGCCCCCTTGCACGTATTCGATATCGTAGTCGAGCTCCTCGGAGAGGCCTTCGTAGATCCGCACGGAGCCCATGGCAAGGCGGATGTTGGACTCGCTTGTGAACTGCTGGCGGATCCCGCCCCCGCAACGGCCGGTGGCCCCGGCACAGGGGAAGCGTCGCTCCAGCACGAGCACGTCGCGGATCCCACGCTTGGCCAGGGTATAGGCCAAGGCCGCCCCGGTGACGCCGGCCCCGATGATGACCACGTCCGCGCTAGCCCTCACCTTCCCCTCCCAGGAACAGCTCCACCGGCGCCGGGGCCAAGGGCGGCCGCACGGAGATCTCCCCCATCACCTCGGAAAGCGGCCTCCCCGTCTTCTCCGCCAGGATTCGCGCCACGAGGGGCAGGCATGTGCGCCCCTGGCAAGGCCCCATCCCCACCCTGAGGTGCCGCTTCAGCTCCTCCAGGGTGTCGTACCCCTCCTCGACGGCTTGAATTACCTGTGAAAGCGTGACCTCCTCGCAGCGGCAGACGATGGGGTCATCCATCCCGCACCACCTTTACCGCCCGGGCCTCCATGGCCCACTCCTCGGGCACCTCCACCGTGACCAGGACCGTCGTCCCAGCCCGCCGCACCCGGACCACACGCCCCTCCCCTAAGGCCTCCCCAGCCCGGGAGAGGACCTGCACTCCTTCCCCTTCCTCCGGGATTGGGAGGAGCTCATAGGGCACAGTAACGTGGGCCTTTCCCTCTCCCATGGAAAGGTCAACCAGGAAGATGGCGAGCCCAGGACACACCCCAAGGCAAGTCCCGCAGCCTGTGCAGCGATCAAAGTCCAGCTTCGGTAGGGCGGTGATTTCCGGGCCGATATGAATCGCACCGAATGGGCAGGACTCCTCGCATGGATTGCAGGGGATCTCCTCCACGCATTCGATCACAGCGCAGGGGCCCAAGCGGAGCCGCTCAAGCGGGGGGACCCTCCCCTTAAGCTCCGTCAAACTCAGTACCCCGGTCTCACGAAAGCTTGCCACAGGCCACCTCCTTCATCAGGGAAAGGAGCTTTTCCTTGCCACGACGGGGGCGTTCTCCAAACGGCCCTTTCCTGAGCTGGGCAAGGCTTCTTTGGGCTGCGGCCAGCTCGTCGTCCACCTTTTGTCCTAGGCGCGCAAGCAGGGACAATGCGGCGATTTTGCCCTCTAGCATGGCGGTGGAAGCCTCCCCAATCCCGGCGCAGTCCCCGGCCACGTAAATGCCTTGAACCGTGGTCTCCATCCCCGGGTCGTGCAAGGGCACCCGACCCCCAAGTTCGCTGATGTAGGCCATCTTCGCCCCGGCTTGCTCCACAAGGCGTGTGGAGGGGGTAAGACCCACAGCGAGGCAGATAAGATCGACGGAAAGCTCCTCCTCTGTCCCAGGGAGAGGCTGGAAGCGCTCATCCACCCGGGCGATGACCGCCCCCTCGACCCGCTCCTCTCCCAGGGCCTGGACCACCGTGTGGCGGGTGAGGATGGGCACTCCCAGGCGCCTGATCTTGGCCGCGTGTACATGATATCCCCCGATCTCGGGCATGGCTTCCACCACTGCCGCCACTTCCACCCCGGCCTGAAGGAGCTGATAGGACACGATCAGCCCTACGTTCCCCGCCCCCACCATCAGGGCCCGCTCCCCAGGCTTTATCCCGTACACGTTCATCAGGGTCTGCACTGCCCCGGCCCCGTACACCCCGGGGAGGTCGTTTCCGGGAAACAGGAGGAACCTCTCTTCGGCCCCGGTGGCGACGATGAGGTGCTCTGCCCGGACGAGGAGGAGGCGCCCCCCGTGGGCCACGGCCAAGGTACGTCCCTCGTCCTCGTACAGCCCCAACACCTGAGCCCCGGGGAAAAGCCCCCCTCCCCCCCAACCCCGGGGAACCACCCCTGGGCGGGGG
>JAGGRX010000044.1 GCA_021159405.1 Candidatus Bipolaricaulota bacterium
TTGCGCAGGGTGAACATCTCCCCCCGCAGCTCCTTGGGGGCAAGGAAGGTGATCCTGAGTGCTTCTTCCTCCCCCCTGAGCCATTGGAGCTGAAACGCAACGGCAGGTCCCTCCGGTCCGGTGAGGACGATGTGGGCATCGAGGTCGTGGGCCGCCCCCAGGGTTTGCAGGACCTGGACCAACATCCCCTCCGGACGGTTCGGATCCAGGGTCGTAAGCCAAGGGACACTGGAGGTGACCAAGCTGGCCAAAAGCCCCACCAGGATCAACGGCCAAAGCTGCTCAGCCATATCGCTATGATAACCTCCCAAGCTTGTGGGTGCGCACGAAGGCTTCTAGAATGCCTTCCGGTGATGGATATGAAGCTAAGGTCGATAAGCGAGGCGGATGTACGTGGAAAAAGGGTGCTGCTCAGGGCCGATTTCAATGTGCCCCTGAAGGACGGGCAGGTAGCGGACGACTTCCGCATCCGGGCCGCCCTGCCCACGATTCGTTGGCTGCTTGAACACGGGGCCAGGGTAGGGGCCTGCTCCCACCTGGGTCGCCCCAAGGGCAAGAGGGTGGAGGAGCTGCGCCTGGCGCCGGTGGCCAAGCGGCTGTCCCAGCTCCTCGGCCGGGAGGTGCCACAGCTCTCCGACTGCATCGGGGATGAGGTAAAGAAGGCCATAGAAGGCCTTTCCGAAGGGGAGATAGTCCTGCTTGAGAACGTGCGGTTTCATCCCGGAGAGGAGGAGAACGACCCGGATTTTGCCCGCAAACTCGCCGCCCCGTTTGACCTATATGTGAACGATGCCTTTGGCACCGCCCACCGGGCCCACGCTTCCACCGAGGGGGTGGCCCGGCTCCTCCCCGCCTACGCCGGGTTTTTGCTTGCGCGCGAGGTGGAGGTCTTGTCCGGAATTACGGAAAACCCCCGCCGCCCCTATTACGTCCTGGTGGGGGGCAAGAAGGCCAAGGACAAGCTGGGGGTGCTCACCGATCTCCTCCCGAAGGTGGACGGGTTCCTCATCGGGGGAGGGGTGGCGTTCACCTTCCTTTCCGCCCAGGGGAAGGACGTGGGGAGTTCTATCGTGGACGAGGAGCTTGTGCCCACCGTGCGCGAGCTCATGACCGAGGCCAAGGCCCAGGGCACGGAGATCTGGCTTCCCGTGGACGTGGTAGTGGCTCGGGAGCTCTCCCAGGCCGCCGAGACCAAGGTGGTCCCGGCGGACGCCATCCCCGAGGGCTGGATGGGGCTGGACATCGGGCCGGAGACGGTGCAGGCATTCACGCGGGTGCTAAAAGAGGCGGGGACCGTGGTGTGGGCCGGGCCCATGGGTGCCTTTGAGTACGCCCCGTTTTCAAAGGGCACCGAGGATATTGCCAAAGCCCTGAGCGAGTCGCAGGCTTTCACCGTGGTGGGGGGTGGCGAGACCGGGGAGGCAGTGGTGAAGCTAGGTCTAGAGAAGGGGTTCTCGCATCTCTCCACCGGGGGTGGGGCGACCTTGGCCTTCCTGCGCGGAAAACCCATGCCGGCCTTGGAGCCCCTCCGGGCGGAGTAGCTTGAGCCTGCCCAGGCCGGTATAATTTATTTGGTTGAGCGGGCATAGCTCAGTTGGTAGAGCGTCAGCTTCCCAAGCTGAAGGTCGCGGGTTCGATTCCCGTTGCCCGCTCCAAATTTTTGGGGCCTAAGCCCAGTGGCGTCAGCCGGCGGCCAGCTCCAGCAGGGCGGCGACCAGGGCTGCGGCGCGCTCCAGGTCCTCGACCAGGATGTGCTCATCCGTGGTATGAGCTGCCCGTGCCCCCATCCCCAAAACCGCGGTCTTGATGCCCCGCATGTTCAAAATGGAAGCATCCGTCCCGCCGCAAATGACGCGGAGTTTGGGAGAAAGGCCGATGGCCTCCACCGCCTTCTTGGCCAAGGTCACCACGGGCTCGTCTTCGGAAAGCCTCACCGCCCGGTAGGCGAGCTCTATCCGCACCTCCGCCCGGGCTCCCATGGCCTGTGCCTCCTCCTCGAAGATGCGACGGTAGGTTTCGGCAAGCTCCACTGCCTTTCTATGGGAGAGGCTCCGGCACTCAGCCTGGAGTTCGGCCCGAGCCGGCACTCCATTCCGGATCTCGCCTCCATGGATCACCCCCACGTTGGCGGTGGTCTCCTGATCGATCCTGCCCTCGGGAAGTTTGGCCACCGCCCGGGCCGCTGCCTTGACCGCCGAGATCCCCTGCTCTGGGGCCATGCCGGCATGGGCCGCCTTGCCGTGGACGGTGACGTCGATGAGGAAGTGGGAAGGCCCCCCGATCACCACCTCGTCAAGGGCCTCACCGTCCAGCACGAAACCCCACTTGGCGGAAAGCTTCTCCACCTCGAGGTTCTTGGCGCCGAGAAGCCCTACTTCCTCTTCCCTGGTGATCACGACCTCAAGCGGCGGATGGCGCCGGGCGGCCTTGATCCCAAACCAAATGGCGGCAATGCCGGCTTTGTCGTCCGCCCCTAGAATCGTCTGTCCTTTGGAGCGGATGACCCCGTCTTCCACCACCGGCTCGATCCCCTGACCGGGTTTCACCGTGTCGGCGTGTGCACACAAAAGCAGCGGGGCGGCCTGGCAGCCCTTCCCTGGCAGGCGAGCGATCAGGTTCCCGTAACCATCGCGCCCGCAATCCGCCCCTAGATCTTGGGTCCACGTTTCCTTAAGCCAACTCAGCAGCTCCTCCTCTTTGCCTGATTCCGAGCTTATCCGCACCATCTGGCAGAACTGATCAACCATCCCTTTCATCTTCCTCCCCTTTCGGTTCCACATGCACAACCACCGACGCCAAACCGTCCAACGACCGGGACACCGCCTGCTCGACCTGGGTGGCGATCTTGTGTGCCCTCCTCACCGAGAGATTGGGATCCACTTGGATATGGACATCCACGGGCCGCCAGGCCCGCGTTGACTGCACTTCCCAGTAAGGTGATCCCGATGCCCCGCGTGTCCATATGCACCAATGATCAAGGGGTTACGAATTCCCCCCGGGCCAGGGCCAACAGGTCTTGAGCCATCCAAGTGGGGCGGATCCCAAGTCGCTCTACATCCTCCGGTCGCGAGACGCCCGATAGCACAAGCGCGGTGTCAAGGCCCACCCGTTGTGCCCCCAGAACATCGGTCTCCAGGCGATCTCCCACCATCAGGGCCCGCTCCGGAGAGGTCCTGGCCGCCTCCAGGGCGATGTGAAATGCGGTGGCCGATGGCTTTCCCACCACCTGCTCGGGAGGGAACCCCATGCCTTCGATCGCCCCCACAACTGCACCTGCGCCCGGCACGAGCCCATCCGGGGTGGGGAAGGTGGCATCCTTGTTCGTGGCAAGGAAGCGAGCCCCTTTGAGGAGGCCGCGGAGGGCGAGGGCCAGTTTCTGGTAGGTAAGCTTCCGGTCCATCCCGGCCACGATCCACTCCGCCTCATCGGGTTCGACCAGCTGATGGCCGGCACACGCAAGTTCCTCGGTCAAGCCCGCTTCCCCGATCACCCACACCCGGCACGGACCGAACTTTTCATGAAGGTAGCGGGCAGCCACATATGAGCTCGTTACGACCTCATCGGGGGAGACCGCAAATCCCAAGGCCGAAAGGCGTTGCGCCGTCTCGCGCCGAGAGCGGGTGGAGTTGTTGGTGAGAAGGACGATGCGGCCACGTTTTCGCAATTCCTCCAGCGCCTCCCTGGCCCCGGGGATGGGGACGGAGTCGCGCAGGAGCACCCCATCCACATCAAGGAGGAATGCAGAATATTTCGTCAAGGTATTTTTCGTGTTTGCCATCACAAGTACGATGGTACCAACAAGCGCGGTTCCTTGACAGGGGATCTCCGAGGGGCCTAGAATTGATTGTGTGGAGGGATGCTCGAGTGGTCGAAGAGGGCGGCTTGCTAAGCCGTAGCCGGGTTGTTGAGGCTCGGCCGTGGGTTCGAATCCCACTCCCTCCGCCA
>JAGGRX010000059.1 GCA_021159405.1 Candidatus Bipolaricaulota bacterium
CCCCCTCCCTTCTGCCGCATCCTCCGCCGCCTTGAGGGGCAAAAGCTGCTTGCAATCGAACAAGCGGGCTACGACCGCCTGATCCGCCTGCGCTTCCAAGGGGGGGACGTGATCCTCGACCTCCGTCCACGACTGGGGAACCTCTTCTTGATACAAGATGGGCAAGCGGTCGCCTCCCTTAGGAAAGGCACACACCTGCCAGTGGAGTTCGGCCAGGATGGGGACGTACTCGCCGGGGTGGGCCCGAGCCTAAGAAGGGCAGCCTCCTCAAGTCAGCCGGAAGGGGAGGAAGCCCTGCGCGCCTTTGCAACCAAACTCCTTGCCCAAGCTCCCCGAGGGTTTCTCTACGAGACGGACCAGGGGCCGGTGGCGAGCTTCTTCCCCCGGCCTGACCTGGGGGAAGCCGCTCAGGAATATCCTACGTACTGGCAGGCCCTGGACCGGGCCCTGGAGGCACGGCTTTCGCTCTCCCTGGCCCGCCGCTATCTGCAAGGGGTTGAGCGGGCCATCCTCAGGCGACGCCGCGCCCTCAAGGCCCTTTTTGCCGAGAGAAAGGAGGCGGCTCGCTGGGCCGAGCTCAAGGAAAAAGCCGATCTGATCCTGGCTCGCCTTTCCGACATCCCCAAAGGAAGGGCCGAGGTGCAAATACAGGGGTTTGATGGGAGGCAGGTGCGGCTCAAGTTGGATCCTACGCTCACCCCGGTGGCTTACGCCCAGGCCTTGTATCGCCGGGCGGGAAAGTTGCGGCGCAGGCTATCCGCCTTGCCCAAAAGGGAGGAGGCTTTGCGAAAGGAGCTTGCCAGGCTGGAAGAGCTCAAAAAGATGCTCACGGAGAGGCCGGAACTTGCCCCTTACCTGGTCGGGGAGCTTTCGCTCCTTGGGGCACTTCCCCAGGAGCGGCGAGCCAAGGCCGCCCCCCCGGCGCGGCCGCGGCAGCTTCGCATCGGGGACTTCACCGTGCTTGTCGGCCGCTCGGCGGAGGAGAACGACCGCCTGGTGCGCGAGGCTCGACCCCACGACCTGTGGCTTCACGCCCGCGGGGTGCCCGGGGCCCACGTGGTCGTGCGTACCGGTGGCAGGGAAGTCCCCGAAGGGGTGCTCAGGCAAGCAGCTCAGCTCGCCGCTTGGCACTCCCGGGCCCGGGGTGAGCGAAAGGTCCCCGTAAGCTACACTGAAGCTCGGCATCTGCGTAAGCCAAGGGGTGCACCGCCGGGTGCGGTGATCCTAAAGGAGGAGTCGGTGATCGTGGTATCGGGGGAGGAAAGCCCGTGAACGAGCTTTGGGAGGACCTGATAGCCGTGGCTGCACTGCTCGTGTGCATCATCCCCCACGAGGTGGCCCACGGATACGTGGCCTGGAGATTGGGAGACCCCACGGCTAAGATGGCCGGTCGCCTCTCCCTTAACCCCATCCGGCATCTTGATCCCATCGGCTCGGTCCTGCTTCCGTTGGCGCTGCTTCTCTTGCACCGGTTTGCTGGATTCCCCATCGTGTTTGGCTGGGCCAAGCCCGTGCCCATCAACCCCAACTACTTCCGGGACCCATGGCGGGGGATGCTGTGGGTGGGGCTGGCCGGCCCTGTCACCAACGTGCTCATGGCCCTTGTTGTGGCTGGAGTGGGCCATGGCCTGATCGCCCTCGGGCTCACGGCCCGGTGGCTGCTCTACTTTTTGGGACTCGTCGTGCTCCTCTCGCTCGTCCTTGCGCTGTTCAACCTCATCCCCGTGCCCCCGTTGGACGGCTCCCGCGTGCTTGCCTATTTCCTTCCGCCGCGGTTGCGGCTCCAGCTTATGCGCCTGGAGCGAGTGGGGATCGTTATCGTGGTGGTGCTCCTCGCCATCGGGGCGCTGAAGCTCGTGTTTCAGGGGGCATATTCCCTTTGGCTGCGGCTGGTGGGAGTCCGCTGGGCCCTCCTCTCCGGGTTGATATAGCCTTTTGGGAATCTTTCCTAGGTGCAACAAATTTACAAGCGATGGGGGCAGGTCTTTACACTTGAATCACGCCCAAACCTTCCTCACAAGGCTAGAGGGGTAAGCCAGGCCTCAATGAAACACATCCCCTTGCGGGAGGTCAGCTTTTCCAGGTAGAGGCGCTCCCGTGCTAACAGGAGGTCATGTTGACAATCCATCGCCTCCTGCAGCCTCCGAGGCTGAAGCAGCAGGGGTAACATTAAAAGTAAAAAATCTGACCCCAAGCAACTCAAAGGTGGCGTTCAGTAAGCGCGGGCGAACAGGGCCCACTCCCGGGCAGGGCGGCCGCATCGGACGCAAGTCGCCCCGGGGGGCAGCGGATCCTGTTCCAAGGGGATGCAGCGGTTGGTGGCCTTCGTTTCCTCCTGGATCGCCTCCTCGCAGGCCGCATCGCCACACCAAGGCGCCAGGGCGAACCCGTCCTCCACCGCCTCCACGAATTCCTCCCACGTGGTGGGGCGATGGGTGTGCCGCTCCCGGAACTCCAGAGCGCGCTGGAACAGGGCTTCCTGGATCTCGGCCAGCGCCCGGTCCACTGCCTTCCGCAGCCCCTCCAGAGGAACGGCCCACTTCCCTTCCTTCCCCGGCACGTCCCGGCGGGCGAAGACCACCTGCTCTGCCTCCACGTCCCGGGGGCCGATCTCGATCCGGAGGGGCACGCCGCGCAGCTCCCACTCGTTGAACTTCCAGCCCGCGGTGTACTCGTCCCGGTCGTCCACCTTCCAGCGGACCCCATCCCCCAACAGCCCAACCACGCGATCCACCGCCTCCAGGACCTTCGCCCGCTCCTCTTCCTTGTAGATGGGCACCACGATCACCTGGATGGGCGCGAGCTTCGGGGGGAGGATCAACCCGTTGTCATCCCCGTGCACCATGATCAGGGCCCCGATCAGGCGGGTGCTCACCCCCCACGAGGTGGTCCAGCAATACTGGAGCCGGTTGTTCTTGTCCAGGTATTGGATGTCGAAGGCCTTGGCGAAGTTCTGCCCCAGGTTGTGGGAGGTCCCCATCTGTAGGGCCCGGCGGTCCCCCATCATCCCCTCGATGGTGTAGCTCACCACCGCCCCGGGGAACTTCTCCGACTCACTCTTCCTCCCCTTTATCACGGGGATCGCCATCTCCTGCTCGGCGAATTCCGCGTAGATGTCCAGGATCCGGCTCGCTTCCTCCTCCGCCTCCTCCGCGGTGGCGTGGGCGGTGTGGCCCTCCTGCCAGAGGAACTCGGTGGTGCGCAAAAACAAGCGGGGCCGCATCTCCCACCGCACCACGTTGCACCACTGGTTTATCAGGAGCGGGAGGTCCCGATAGGAGCTGACCCACTTGGAATAAAAGTGGCCGATGATGGCCTCGGAGGTGGGGCGGACCACCAGGGGTTCCTCCAGCTTTTCCCCCCCTCCGTGGGTGACCACCGCCAGCTGGGGCGAGAACCCCTCCACGTGCTCCGCTTCCTTCTCGATGAAACCGTACGGGATGAAGAGGGGGAAGTAAGCGTTCACGTGGCCGGTTTCCTTGAACCGCCGGTCCAGGGCGCGCTGGATGTTCTCCCACAGGGCATAGCCATAGGGGCGGATCGCCATGCAACCGCGCACCGGCGCGTAATCCGCCAGTTCCGCGCGCCTCACGACGTCGTTATACCACTGGGCGAAATCCTCGCTGCGCCGCGTTATCCCTTCTGCCATATCGGAACCTCCGCTCCGTAGTTTTTTGTTCGTAATATTACCTGGTAGCCGGCCCCATCCCTAATGGGAGTGTGGTGAGGGGAGGGCTCGCGGGTCAAATCTTTACCTTTGGCTTTTCCAATTGCCACCCTAGCAGGGATCTCGGACAGCTCGCTAACCCCTTGCTCAACCGATGAACAGGGGTCAGCGGAGGCTCGCCCTACCCGTCACCAAATTCGGTAATAGGTTATCAGTGAGGGGTAACGAGTTGCTTAAACGTGTCACCCTTCACACATCACCCATCACACACT